>JACPFE010000276.1:645-3269 GCA_016183145.1 Deltaproteobacteria bacterium
GAGGGAGAGGATCAAAGGTGAGGGTGGTGCGAGCTGATTTTGCCCTCACCCTCGCTCCTTCGACATTGCTCAGGACAGGCTCTCTCCCGCAAGCGGGAGAGGGAAATCATTAAATCCGCTCTTGACCAAACTAACCCTTCTTCTCCTTGTCCCGCAGCGCCTTCAATATCTTTTCCGGTGTGATCGGCAGATTCTTTACGCGCACGCCGACGGCGTCGAAGATCGCGTTGTTGATGACGGCGGCGGTTGGGTCCATGTTGAGTTCGCCCAATCCTTTGGCGCCGAATGGACCGGTCGGTTCGTAAGAATCGGCAAACGCATATTTGAGCGGCGGCATGTCGCGCATCGACGGGATGCGGTAGTCGGAAAAGTTTGGATTGACCGGCCGGCCCTCGTCGAACTGCAAGCCCTCGGTAAGCGCATAGCCAATGCCTTGCGCCAAGCCGCCTTCGACCTGGCCTTCGGCGCCCATCGGATAGATGACGGTGCCGCAGTCCGAGGCGATGACGAAATTTAGCACTCTTACCTGGCCGGTTTCCGGATCGACGTGGACCTCGGCAGCTTGCACGCCGTAGTTGTAGGCGCCCGATTCGTTGCCGAAGCGCGTGCTGTCGGGCAAGACGGAGTCGGCGTCGAAGCTTCCCGAGCCGACGATGGGCGCGCCGTTGTGGCGAAAGAGCCGCGCCCGCGCGACATCGGCGACGGTTACGGATTTACCTTCCGCGCCCTTCACGAAGACCCGCCCGTCTCGTGAAATTAAATCTTCCAGGTTGGCTTCGAGCATCTCGGCGGCCTGCTCGAAAAGCTGGCGCTTGACGTTGGTCGCGGCGTTCTTGACCGCGTTGCCGCTGACGTAGGTCAAGCGGCTGGCGAAGGCGCCGAGGCAAAAGGTCGTGAGATCGGTATCGGCGCGGGAGATTTCCACGTCCTCGACGCGGATGCCCAACTCTTCGGCGGCGATCTGGCACATCGCCGTATGTGCTCCCTGGCCGCATTCGCCTTCACCGCTGAGAATCAGAGCCTTGCCGTCTTCGTTGAGCTTGATCGTCGCCGAGCTGCCGTCGTAGTCGCCGAAGTGGCGCTTGCCGCTGACGTGGACGGTGCAGGCGAGTCCAAGCCCCGTGTTAGGCGCTTTATTCGCGCGCTTGGTTTTCCAGCCGATCATCTTTTCCGCCATGTCGAGGCATTGTTTCAGTTCGCAACTGGTCACTCGATTGCCGTGGGGCGAGACGTAGCCGGACTCGGCGGCGTTGATGCGCGCAATCTCGATGGGGTCGATTCCTAACTCGTGGGCGCCCAGGTCGATGGCCTGCTCGACCGCCCATTCGGCGGAAGGGTTGCCGAAGCCGCGGAATGCGCCGGTGGGAACCTTGTTCGTGTAAACCAACTTCGCTTCGGTCTTGACGTCCGTATATTTGTAGCAAGTGTCATGGCGCATGGCGGCCACGCCGGTAATTGCCGGCGCCTTGGCGGAATAGGCGCCGTTGTCAGCGATCACTTTGACTTGCTTGGCACGGATACGGCCGTCTTTCTTGAAGCCGAGCTTGACGTTGATTTTCATGTAGACCCGCGGCCGGCAGCCGGCGAGAAATTCCTCCTCCCGGGTATTGATCAGCTTGACCGGCTTGCGCGCCTTGCGCGCCAGCACCGCGGCGACCAGGGCGTTGTTGTCGTCGCAGGATTTGCCGCCGAAGCCGCCGCCCACGGCGCTTTGAATGATGCGCGCGTCGGTCTCCGGCACGCCCAGCGCGGCGGCGATCCGGTAGCGCGCGTTAAAGAGCGTCTGGGTGTTCATGTAGATCGTGTATTTGCCGCTGGGCGCGTATTCCGCGACGCTGCCGATGGTCTCGATGGAGCAGTGCCACTGGGGCATGCTTTGAAAAGTGTCTTCGACGATCACGTCGGATTCGGCGAACGCCTGGGCGATGTTGCCGCGTTCGATGTCCAGGGTCATCGCAATATTGTTCGGCTTGTCGTCGTGAACCAGCGGCGCGCCGTCTTTCATCGCCTCTTCGGCGTCGAAGACACCGGGCAGCGGCTCCCAATCGATCTCGATCAAATCGACGGCTTCCTCGGCGATGTCGGGGTCGATGGCGGCCACCGCGGCGACCTCTTCGCCGACGTAGCGCGCTTTGCCGACGGACAAGATGTATTGATCGGCGAAAAATGCTCCCCAGGGGCGTTTGATCGTATCTTCCGCTGTGACGACAGCGCGCACGCCGGGAAGCCTCTCGGCTTTGCTTATATCGATGTGGCGGATGCGCGCGTGTGGGAAGGGGCTGCGGAGAACTTTGCCGACGAGCATGCCGGGTAGAAAAATATCCGCGATGAACTTGGAATCACCGGTGACCTTTTCGAACCCCTCGATGCGTTGGACCCGTTGTCCGACGACGGAAAATGTTTCTGCTTTGGCCATGATTGGTGTGCTCGTGGTGTTTCGGATTTTCTCCCGCTAAGGCGCTAAGACGCCAAGTGACAGGCCCAAGGCCTGTCATCCCGAGCGAATGCGAGGGATCTAGGAAAGATTTCTCTCTTCGTTCGAAATGACAATGCTCTTCCTTCGCGAGCCTTGCGCCTTTGCGGTAGAAATTCCCCCGACTATTTCACTCAGCTCGTTTTAGCCA
>JACPFE010000285.1 GCA_016183145.1 Deltaproteobacteria bacterium
GAGGTCGAGGTCGATCCAGAAAGGGGCTATGTGGAAGTCAAGCGGATCACGGCTGCGCACGACATCGGTTTCGCCATTAATCCGGCAGCGGCCGAAGGGCAAATCGAAGGAGGAATCCTCCAGGGCGTCGGCTTCGCGCTGCTGGAAGAAATGCAGCAAGTCAATGGCAGGGTGATGAACCCGAACCTGGCAGACTACAAGCTTTGTACGGCACGGGAGGCGCCGAAAATTACTTCCTTGCTGATCGAAGGCGCGCCCGGCGCAGGTCCCTTCCAAGCAAAATCGATTGGCGAGCTACCTGCCTGCCCGATCGCTCCGGCGGTGGCCAATGCGATCTTTGACGCAGTTGGGGTCCGCATTACCGATCTTCCAATTACCGGAGAGAAAATTGTCGCGGCCTTAAAAGAGTCGGGCTCGCTTCGTGCCAAAACCATGGCTTTGGGAAAGGAGCGCCAAGATGCGATTTGAGCTTTTGCAGCCGAAAAATCTTTCAGAAGCGCTGGAAATGAAAAAAGCCTACGGCGAGAGGGCGAAAGTCCTCGCCGGGGGTACGGATCTCCTGGTCCTTTTAAAAGATCGGAAACTCAAGGCAGAAGCGGTGATGAGTTTGCGCAGGCTTCGCGAGCTCAATTTCATCCGCGTGGAAGATGGCAAGGGAGTCCGCCTGGGCGCTCTCGTGACCCATGGTGACGCCGCCGCGTCACCGATTATCCAGGGGAGATTTCCCGATCTGGCCGAGGCCTGCTCCCAAGTAGGAGCTGTGCAAATACAGAACCTGGCGACGGTCGGCGGAAACCTCTGCAACGCCTCTCCGGCAGCGGATGCAGCTCCGCCGTTGCTCCTCACGGATGCTCTTCTTACCCTGGCAAGCGCCACGGGCGAGAGAGCCGTCCCCATCCAAGATTTTTTCCTCGGGCCGCGCCAGACCGTTCTTCGCGCGGACGAGATTCTCAAGGATATTTTTATCCCTGAGGTTCCCGGCCGCCGGGGCGCAACGTACTTGAAGCTCGGCCGGCGCCAAGCCATGGAAATCGCCATCGTCGGCGTCGGTGTCGCCATCCATCTGAACGGCTCTGATCAGCAGATCGCAGATTGCCGGATTGCCATGGGCTCGGTGGCGCCCATACCTCTGCGGGCGCGCCGCGGCGAGCAAGTTCTCAGAAGCCAGACGATCAAAGACGAGCTAATCGAGGAAGCTGCCGAAGTCGCCGCAGAAGAGGCGAGCCCGATATCCGATGTGCGCGGGAGCCGCAGTTATCGCTTGGATATGATCCGGGTTCTCTGCCGCCGTGCAGCCCGTGAGGCGCTCGCCAGAGCACAGCGCAAAAAACAGGAGGGTTCCAAGTGAAGATTCCAGTTACGCTCAGAGTCAACGGGGAAAGTTATGAGCTCATGATCGCTCCCTACCGGACACTGCTCGATGTCTTGCGCGAGGAGATTCACCTGACCGGCAGCAAGAAGGGATGCGATGTGGGAGATTGCGGCGCTTGCACAGTGTTGCTGGATGGCAAACCGGTCAATGCTTGTCTGGTGGTCGCCGCCACGGCTGAGGGCTCGGAGATTATGACCATCGAAGGGCTAGCTCAAGACGGCAATCTCCATCCGCTGCAGCAGGCCTTTGTTAAGGAAGGAGCCGTACAATGCGGCTTTTGCACTCCGGGAATACGAGTGTCCCTAAAGGCGCTCTTCGACCGAAACTCATCTCCGAGCATGGATGAGGTCAAGAGCGCGATGGCGGGAAATCTCTGCCGCTGCACAGGCTACGCGAAAATCTTCAAGGCGGTCGAATCGGTTGTCCAGTCGTCTTAACAGTATTTTTTGGGGATTTCGCGCCTCAACAAAACTTGACCCGTCCTTTCCGTTCTCCGCGGGGATGACGAGAAAGACATCCTTCACCAGGCAGACGATGTCATGTGTCAATGAACATCAACCCTCGCTTTAACGACATCCTGGTTGTAGTGAAAGGTGGCGGCGACTTGGCCAGCGGCGCCGCTTACCGGCTCAAGCGCAGCGGTTTTGCTTTAATCATGACCGAACTCCCCGCGCCTCTGCTGGTGCGCCGCACCGTTTGTTACGGCGCGGCGGTCTACGATGGCGAAGTCACGGTCGAAGGGCTGGTCGCTCGCCGGGTGAAAACCTGCGCGGAGGCCCAAGCCCTCGCCGCCGGCGAAATGATACCGGTTTTGGCTGACCCGCAGGCGAACATCGTGGCCGAACTGAAACCCAAGGTCGTGGTCGATGCGATCATGGCCAAGGTCAACACCGGCACGACGATCGACGATGCGCCGCTGGTGGTAGCCCTGGGACCGGGCTTCACCGCCGGACAAGATTGCCACGCCGTAATCGAGACCAACCGCGGCCACTGGCTGGGCCGGGTGATCTACGCTGGCTGCGGACCAGCGGTCAACGGCCAAGCCGAACCCGATACCCGAACACCCGGCTTGATCGGAAGTCGCGCCGCCGACCGGGTTCTGCGCGCGCCGGCGGCTGGACAGGTCACGCCTCATGCCCGGATAGGCAACCGGATTGCCGCCGGGCAATTGATTGGGACGGTCAACGGCCACGAAATTCGCGCGGCTTTTTCCGGGGTGCTACGCGGTCTGGTGCACTCCGACGTGCAAGTGACCCTAGGAATGAAAATTGGCGACCTCGATCCGCGCGGCGAAGTCAGCCACTGCTTTACGATCAGCGACAAGTCGCTGGCCGTCGGCGGCGGCGTACTGGAGGCGATTTTGGCGAGCGACTTGATGCGTGAAACCTAGCCAAAGTTATTTGAAATTCGGAAACGAAGACGAGGTCGGAAAAACCATGTTTCTCGCAAAGGCGCAAAGCATGCCCTGAGCAAGGTCGAAGGGGACGCCAAGGTGATGGGCCGAAGCCCGTCAACCCGAGCAAATGCGAGGGATCTAACAAAGATGATTTCTCGCTTTGCTCGAAACAAGGATTTCTCACGGA
>JACPFE010000286.1 GCA_016183145.1 Deltaproteobacteria bacterium
AACATATTCCAACCGGATTTCCGGCTCATCCCTGCGTGAAGATGGGCGTGAAATACGAAGCGGAAAGGGTCAAGTGCGACTTTGCGTCAACATCGCTCAAGTTTTGTCGGGCGGCAGCGCGCCGACCCAACCCCGGTCGGTGATGTCGATCACGGTGCCGTCGGGGCCTTTCCATTTTTCTTCGAAGAACCCCATCGGCGCCGCGTTAGGATCGCGCGTGTCAATATACTCGGCGCCCAGCTCGCGCAGGCGCTGCCGGGTGTCCTCGAGATCGTCGACCCAGAAACCGAAATGACTCATGCCGAACTTGGACGAGCTGCCGTAGGTGGCTGCGGCTTCCGGGCTCTTGTAGTGCAGCACCGCCAGATTCAAGACCCCGTCGCTCAAGAAAATGCCGTCGGCGAAGACTGAGTTGGTGCGCCCGACTTCGGCCATGTCGAAAGCTTGTTTGTAGAACGCCGCCGTCGCTTCCGGATTGGATGTGTAGAGAGCGAAGTGTCGAAGCTTAGCCATAAAAACTCCTTCCGAATCTTTGCTATCGGCAGGCCTATTTCCCCGCCCAAAGTCTGTCGAAGAAACCGCTTTTTTCCAGCTTATCGAGATAGGTACGGTCGATGACGTCCTGGGGTTTGAGTTTTTTCGCCCGCGGGTCGACTTTTGCGGTCTCGTCGAGGATCGCCTGAAACGATTCCGTCTTGAATTCTAGCCTTGGCTCCATGACTTTGATTTCTTCGTCATAGGCGGCGTCGAGGATTTTTCGGTCGCTGATGCGCAACTGCCTGCCCAGGACCTTGTAAGTCAATTCCTTGTCGGCAAACATAATCTTCACCGCTTCCGCCATGACGCGCACGAACTTTTCAATGACCGGGCTGCGCGTACGTATGGAGGAGCGGCGCGTGACCAGCGTCGCCGCCGCGAAGCGGGTGACCAGCGTCGCCGCCGCGAAAGGAATGCGCAGATCAGGCCCATAGACGACGTAGCGAAACCCCTGAGCCGCCGCTCTGCTCCCGCCCGAGGGTCCGGTCATGGTGGCGGCATCCACGGCGCCGCCCAACAGGGCCGCAAGATTTTCCACTTGGCCGCCGGTCTGGAGAAAATTTACTTCGGCGGGTTCCACGCCGAATTTTCTCAAAACCTGGATCACGAAGTAATGGGAATTGCTGCCGAGGCGAGTCAGGCCCAGCCTCCTCCCTTTGAGCGCTTCGGGGTTCTTGATCTCGGGTCTTCCCATGATGCTGTGGGTCAGCGTGTTCTTGGCGCTGGCGATGAAAACAAATTCGTTCACCCCTTGGGCATAGGCTCGAATCGTGGACTCGCCGCCGGTGATAGCGACCTCCCCCTCCCCGCTCAGCATTGCGCCGGTCACCAAGGAGGCAGAGGAAATATAAACGAGTTGAAACTCTAAATCATACTTCTTAAATAGCCCGGCTTCCTCGGCAATCCACGGCATCGATTGCGACATCGTGCGAGCGGAGTGAAAGCCGACTAATTTGTCCGCAGCCAATCCTTGATAAGGCAGGATAGTAAAGACGAGAAGGAGACCGATTCGGCAGCACGAACGGACGACAAGGCGTAGCTTCATGCGGAATCCCTCCTGAACCAACTAAAGCCTCTGATAAGTTGCGCGACCGAATAGCGGCTCGAAAGTGGAGCTCCACGGGCAAGCCCCTGGCACCCTCCGGTGTCCCCGTGGGGCGGAATCCTGAGCAAGAGCCCCCGGCCAAGGCCGGGGCTCGCGCCGAAGGGTCGCGACGACGTTATCAAAAACAACCGGGAGCCGCCAGCATATTCTGTCGGCGCCCGCTGCTTACCACCTCAATCTCCAAACTATCTTAACTCGCTTATGTTTTCTTCTCCTCACTCCTCACTCCTTACCCCTTACCCCTCACCGTCCCGAAAGCTTGACATCGAAGCCCGCCCTGCCCTATTCTCCGTCCAACAAACTCAGGCTGGATCAACGAGGGTCCGGTCACATCTTCGATTTGCTCCACACAAGCTCAGACTGCGTCATTCCAGCCGCGTATTTTGCTTTCAGAAGCCTGTGAATCTATCGATCCGATTGGCAGGTTCGTAAACGAAAGGAGGGCTGTATGCTGAAGCGATCCTGTGCACTATGCAAAATCGTCGGCGCTATTGCGATCATCGGAGCGCTCAATTGGGGCATCGTCGGTCTGGCTCAGGTGAACCCGGTCGAGCAGATTTCTGGAGCCGGAGTAGCTCGCTGGATCTACGCCTTGGTCGGCCTTTCCGGGATAGGGCTGCTCGTGAGTTACTTCTACATCTGTCCCGCTTGCAGGAAAATCAAAGCCTAAGTTTTACGGTTCGGAATCAGGTCCGCGGTTTAGTCCAACACGTTTTATCCCTTTGGCAATACTCCGGCGCTCTCTACGGGACTTGATTACCTCCAAGCTTTAGGGATAAAAGGCTATACGTTAGATGGCGCTAGAGTCGTCGATGGAAATCACCAAGAGCTCCAGGTATTCGAAGATCACCGGAGACTTCGCTGAAGCGTTGGTACTATACTGGCTTTCGAAGTACGGCTTCGAGTGCGCCAGAGTAGACCACACGGGCATCGACTTGATTGCTAGGAACCCCAACACCAACGAGATTATGGGGGTGTCGGTCAAGAGCAGGTCGCGCACACCCCACACTGCCGACGACTCAATCACGATTCCCGTCGACAGTTTCACGAAGGCGCAAAAGGCCAGCGACGCGTTCGGCTGTGCGCCATACTTCGCCATCGTAGTCGATGCGAAAGAAACGATTCGGGTTTTTCTCATGTCAATGGCCCATCTTCTGGAGGTTTACCCTGTTCGACAGCGCGCTGCCTACTGGAAGGTGTCTCGGCAATACCTTAACAAGCACCTCGCCGACGACCAGATCATGATGTTTCAGTTTGAAGCTAAGACGGTCCGGTGGTGGAAGTCACGCGCCACCTAACCACACATTCGAGAGGGACGCGCGCAAAAGGGGAATGTGGCCGGGGTCAGGGCCGCCAATCTTGACTGTCTTTTCCTGAGGCCTGACAATGCGCACGCAGGAACGCCTTCCGAATTGTTTCTTGAGTCCCGAATTCAAACTCCCACTCTCAACTTCCACGTTTTCGTAATTCCGAAAACATGGAAGGCCGCCACCAACGACGAAAGTAAAACCCGGCTCCGGCCTTCATGGTTTCTCCTTGCAACATATCCACAGCCAAGGCATAGGATCGGCTGTGAATGCGACCATGCGAGTCAGGCGAGTTTTTTCCAGGAAAGAACTAAAGAAGGCTTTCGCCATCCGCATGCGCGTGTTCGTCAGAGAACAAGGAGTGCCAGCGGAGATCGAATTGGATGAAGACGATAAGCGGGCTATTCATTTTCTCGCTTTCACCGCGGGCAAAACCGTAGGAACCGCAAGGGTCGTGCTGCGACGTGCCAGCGCGAAGATCGGGCGCATGGCGGTACTGAAGAGTTACCGAGGAAGAGGAGTGGGAATGAAGCTCTTGCAAAAGGCAATTGAAGCGGCGAAAAGAAAACGTGCGCGCGGAATCTATCTGCACGCCCAAGTATCCGTCATCGGTTTTTATGAGACCGCCGGCTTTCGCGCCGTCGGTCCGGTTTTCGAAGAGGCCGGAATCCGGCACCGCAAGATGACATGGACGAAGCGGTCGCCTGCGCGGTAAAAGCCGCTCGTTTACCGCGCTGCGATCCTCACCGATGGTTTGCCGATATAAATTTGCGGCCCGGTCGCGCTGCCCGGCACGGCGTTCTTAAATGCCACAAACGGAATTCCGGATCCACGTAGGTGTTTGATCAGCGCCCTGCCCTCGGCGCCAGCTCATTGCCTTGATCTCCAAGCATTCTTAACTCTCTCTACTTCTTCTCCTCACTTCCGACTTCTCACTCCTTACTCCATACCCCTCACCTTCCCCACAGCTTGACTTCACCGCCCGCCCTGCCTATTTTAGATTCATTAAACCTCGACTGGGTCACTGATCCGGTCACATCTTAGATCCCCCCCCTACGGCCCGGACTGGCTCTCCCCAGCCGGGGCATTTTCTCGCAGCGGCAGCTTTTACGACGGGCGGAGTCGCCCACTGGAATTGTTAGGTCGTAGAAGTTTGACCGCGGGCCTTCACTGACGTCTCTTTTCACCGTCTCCGTATCGGGTGAGGCGTGAGGCTTTTCCCAACGACCCAAGTGGTCGAATGAAATCGAGGCCGAGATGATCGTCGGAACGCCTGTCGAGTCTTACCCGCAAGAGCGGCGTGTCGCACTGGTACCCGCGGTAGTGCCGGTCTTGACGAAGATCGGGATGAAGGTTCTCGTGGAACATGGCGCTGGTGAGAAAGCGGGTTTTTCCGATGCCGCGTACGAGGAACAAGGCGCCGGCATTGCAGTTGACAGGGCTCAGCTTTTCTCCGAAGCGGACATTGTCGTTCGAATGCACGGTTTGGCGGGGAATTCTCCCGCTCGCAATGCCGATCTAAGGTTTCTTCGCTTGAATCAAATTGTGTTGGGACTTCTCGATCCTTTAGCAAATCCCGAGTCGATAAGGGAGCTTGCCGAAACGGGCGTGACGGCGTTCGCCCTGGAATTGCTTCCCCGCGTTAGCCGGGCACAATCCATGGACGCTTTGAGTTCCATGGCGACGGTCGCAGGCTACAAGGCCGTTCTCCTGGCCGCTAACTTGCTGGACAAAATGTTCCCCATGATGATTACTGCCGCCGGAACCATTACGCCCGCTCGCGTCTTTGTGATCGGGGCAGGCGTTGCGGGGCTTCAGGCCATCGCTACGGCACACCGTTTAGGCGCTGTAGTCCACGCCTATGATGTCCGGCCGGCTGTCAAGGAACAGGTTGAAAGCTTGGGCGCGAAATTTGTCGAATCAGGGCTGGAAACCAAAGAGGCGGAGGCAGCCGGCGGATACGCAAAGGCCATGGATGAGAATTTCTATCGCCGGCAAAGAGAGATGATGACGCGGGTGCTGGCGGAAAGTGATGTGATCATCACCACTGCGGCGGTTCCGGGAAAGAGAGCCCCCATATTAATTACTCAAGAGATGGTCAAAGGGATTCGCAGTGGATCTGTCATCGTGGACTTAGCTGCCGAAACCGGGGGAAACTGTGAGCTCACCCGTCCTGGAGAGACCGTGGAGGTCAATGGGGTCTCCGTTATGGGACCCGTCAACCTTCCCTCCACCGTTCCACACCACGCCAGTCAAATGTACGCGAGAAACATCGCTGCCTTCCTTCAGCTGCTAGCAAAAGACGGTGAGCTTCACTTGAACTTGGAAGACCAGATCATTCGACGAACATTGCTGACTCATAATAAGGAGGTGGTCAGCCCGCTAGTGCGCGAACTCCTAGGCTTTCCCTCCGCGGCTGGTTAATTAGCAAGGCGGGGTTTCTTTCCCCCTCACCTTTCCCTCTCCCCTGATGGGCTAGAGGACAAAGGAGAGGGGGGGCGAGACAAGCTATGACAACTGAACTCGAAATTGGGCTCTACATCTTCATGCTTGCCGGATTTCTCGGCTATCACCTCATCACCCGCGTTCCACCGTTACTGCACACGCCGTTGATGTCCGCCACCAACGCGATCGCGGGCATTTCACTCGTCGGATCGCTGGTGGTGGCGGGAGCGGATTACGGCCCGCTCAGCACGATGCTGGGATTTATCGCGGTCACCTGTTCTGCGACCAACGTGGTCGGCGGCTTTCTGATCACGGACCGCATGCTCGGCATGTTCAAGACAGAGAAGGATCAGGCGGCCCAGCGACGGCGGTTTCGATTCGATCCCAAGATCCTTTTGGGCTTGCCCGTCCTCGTCATCGTGGGGCTGGTACTTATCTATTCGTATGAGCAGCTAAGTAAGGACCCGGACCTTTTCCTGCGCGAAGTTCTAGCTACCCACGCGCTTAAATATTTCTACATTCTCTCGGCCGCCCTGTTTATCCTGGGATTAAAAGGGCTCAGCTCCCCCAAAAACGCCCGCAAGGGTATGCACGCGGCTGCGTTCGGAATGCTGATGGCTGTTGTCGGAACGCTGTTCCACCCGGAGATCGTCACTTATAAATGGATCATCCTGGGTTTCGTCATCGGCTCTGTCATCGGAGGAACGATGGGGCTGCGCATACCGATGACCGCCGTGCCGCAGCGGACCGCCCTCTCGCATTCGCTTGGGGCGCTGGCGGCCTGCCTAGTCGGAATTTCGGAATACTTTCGCCACCACGGCGACCTCAGCCCCGTGGTGATGACGCCGCTCGGATTCGAAGTCGTTGTCGGCGGCCTCACTTTTACCGGAAGTCTCATGGCGGCTGCAAAACTCCAGGAGCTGTTGCCGGGACATCCGATCACCTACAAGGGACAGAACCTTCTCAACTGCAGCTTGCTTGCCGTAATCGTAGGAAGCCTGATCTACCTGGTCATCGTTCCCACGACAGCGGCGGTGTTCCAAGTGATGGTCGCGCTGGCATTTGTTTTCGGACTTCTCTTGGTTATTCCCATCGGGGCGGCCGACATGCCGGTGGTCATCGCGCTCCTGAATTCTTACGGCGGTCTCGCCGACGCGGCCATGGGCTTTGTGCTCATGAACAAAATCCAGATCATCACGGGCTCCCTCGATGGAACCTCCGGTTTCCTCCTCTCTCTGTTGATGTGCAGGGCCATGAATCGCTCGGCCGTCAACGTCCTGTTCGGCGCCTTTGGCAAGGTTGCGAAGGAGAGGAGTTACAAAAAAGCGGAAGCGAAAGGGACTGTGCGCAGCATTGCCCCCGAAGAGGTCACGGCTCTGTTGGACAGCGTGCGGTCCGTCATCATCTGTCCAGGATACGGGATGGCGGTGGCGCAGGCCCAGTACGGAGTTGCGGAGCTTGCCAAGCTGCTGTTGCAGCGCGGCATCAACGTGAAATACGCCATCCACCCGGTGGCCGGACGGATGCCGGGGCACATGAACGTCCTGCTCGCGGAGGCGAATGTCCCCTACGATCAATTGTATGCGATGGAGCAGATCAATCCGTACTTCCCTGAGGCGGATATCGCGCTGGTCGTAGGAGCGAACGATGTAACCAACCCGGCGGCAAAGAACGACCGGAGCAGCCCGCTCTATGGAATGCCGATCCTGGAGGTCGACCGGGCGAAATCGATCATCGTTCTCAAACGCAGCCTGCGCCCGGGCTTTTCCGGCGTGGACAACGACCTCTACTATGACCCGAAGTGCATGATGCTTTTCGGCGACGCCAAGGAAAGTCTCAACAAGCTTTTTGCGGGGCTGAAATCGTAGGTGATAGCGCCAAAGAAATCGGCAACAACGTAGAAGGGAGGGTATGGCGATGACCACCGTACGTGACATTTTACGAGCAAAGGGAAATCGGGTTTGGTGCGTCTCTCCGGATGCCACGGTCTTTTCTGCCCTCGAATTGATGGCCGAAAAAAATGTCGGAGCATTAGTTGTACTGGATGGAGAGAACCTCGTAGGCATTTTTTCGGAAAGGGATTACGCCAGGAAGATTATTTTGAAAGGAAAAGCATCCAAGGAAACATCCGTAGAAGAAATCATGACATCCGAGGTGACTACGGTCCGTCCGGGGCAATCCGTGGATGAATGCATGGCGCTTATGACAGAGAGGCGTATCCGTCACCTTCCTGTCTTCGAAGGAGAAAAAATGGCCGGCCTCATTTCGATCGGCGATGTGGTCAAAGCTGTCATCTCTGAACGGGAATTCATGATCCAGCAGCTCGAGCATTACATCACCGGCGAGCCATAGAATAATTGAACACGATCAACTAAATTGGGCTTGAGGGCGTTCTATGGCTACCATGCGAGACATTCTTAATGACAATGTTCGCGAAGGCGACCTTTACGAGAAGCTCGACGGCGGGCGAATCCGCTGTTTCGCCTGCGGCCATTGCTGTCCGATCCCGGAGGGCCGGCCTGGGGTTTGCCAGGTTCGATTCAATAGAGGAGGCACGCTCTACGTTCCTTGGGGTTACGTCGGGGGCGTTCAATGCGACCCCATAGAGAAAAAACCATTCTTCCATGCCCATCCCGGGGCTTTGGCCTTTAGCTTCGGAATGCTCGGCTGTGATTTACACTGCGCCTATTGCCAGAACTGGGTAACCTCACAGGCCCTGCGCGATCCTGCAGCCGCCGCTCCGCCGATGAAGGTTGCGCCGCAGGAGCTTGTCCGCGAGGCTCTCCAGCAAGGGGCCAAAGTCATTGTCAGCACCTACAATGAGCCGTTGATCACGAGCGAGTGGGCGGTGGCGGTCTTCAAGGCAGCGCGCGCGGCCGGCTTGTTGACGGGCTTTGTGTCCAACGGAAACGGCACTCCTCAAGTGTTGGAGTACCTGAGGCCGTGGGTCGATCTCTACAAGGTGGATCTCAAGAGTTTCGATGACCGCCACTACCGGCAACTGGGTGGCCGTTTGCAGCCCATTCTTGATACGATCCGCAGACTCCATCAAATGGGCTTCTGGTTGGAAATCGTAACGCTGTTGGTGCCCGGTTTTAACGATTCGGATGATGAGGTGAAGCGGCTGAGCGATTTCCTGGCTAGCGTTTCGCCGGACATTCCCTGGCATGTGACCGCATTTCACCCCGACTACAAGATGACCGACCCCGGGGCCACGACACCGGTCATGCTGATGAAGGCCGCAGAGATCGCCAAACGCAACGGGCTTCGCTTCGTGTAT
>JACPFE010000287.1 GCA_016183145.1 Deltaproteobacteria bacterium
ACCGACGACGAAGTGCCGTTTTAGTCGCAGGCCGGCTAAGCGCTGCGACGTTATCCCGCCTAATGTATCTCTCGGGGATGGCTAAGAATCCCTCGCCCCTTCGATCCTTCAGCAAGGCTCAGGACACGTTTCGGGCGAAGAGAAGGTCCGTCATGCCCGCGAAAGCGGGCATCCAGTGGGGTGGCGGAGGGGCAATGCCACCAAACCTGGATTCCCGCTTTCGCGGGAAAGACGGAAGGGGGAAGTCGACTTCCAGTCGACATTGTTAGAACCCCTTGCCTTCGAAGCGAGGGTTGTTTAATTGACTAAATTCCTCGGCTCGCCTCTCAGGAATGCCAAAATATTTTCTTCCACCTCTCGAAGCAGGCGTTCGCGCGCTTCGCGGGCGCTCCAGGCGGTGTGCGGCGTGACGATCAGGTTGTCCAGCTCTTTGGCTGCGAGCACCATGGGATGATCTGCGGACGGGGGCTCTTTGGAGATGACATCCAGCGCCGCGCCTGCGATTCGTTTATTGCGCAGCGCTTCGACCAGCGCAGTTTCATCGATCAGCGCGCCGCGGGCGGTGTTGATTAGAAACGCAGTGGGTTTCATGAGCGACAACGATTGCGGGTTGATTAGGTTTCTGGTTTCGGGTGTCAGGGGACAATGAAGAGTGATGACATCCGCTTCCCGTAGCACTTGTTCCAACGGAACCCGATCGCGCGGTATCGGACTTTCGCTGCCCGGCCGAGCGGTTCGACCCAGCTCACCACGGGCGGAAATCAAGACTTCCATGCCGAAGCCGCGCGACATCTTCGCCACCGTTTGCCCGATATTGCCGTAGCCGACGATGCCGAGTTTCTTGCCGTTGAGCTCAATGGTGGGATAAGTCAAGAGTGAGAACACCGGACTTTTTTGCCATTCGCCCGCTTTGACCGCCTCGCCATATTTTCCCACTCGAGTCGCCAGCTCCAAGATCAGCGCCATGGTGAACTGCGCAACCGATTGCGCGGCATAGCCGGGGACGTTGCAGATTTTAATGCCGCGCTTCGCGGCTTGTTCGCGATCGATGATGTCCGTGCCGGTGGCCGCCACGGCGATGAGTTTTAGCTCTCTCGCTTCCGGAGCATTCAACACCGTGCCGTCAATAACGACCTTATTGGTGACGACGACGGAGTGACCGGCGATGCGCGCAATCGTCTCGTTGGAAGTCGTGACCTGATGAACCGTGCAATCCCAACACTCGGTGAAACGCTTTAGCGAAACATCGCCATAGGTGGCGGCGTCGAGAAAGACGACGCGGGTTCGCTGATGGCTCATGGCGATGTTTTCTCCCGGGCTTCGATACTTTTCGCTTCCTCCCAAAGTTTATCCATCTCTTCGAGGGAGGATTGGTCGAGACTCTTTCCCGTTTCGTTGAGTTTGGTTTCGATATAGTGAAACCGGCGGGTGAACCGGTCGATGGTCCGGGCCAGCGTCTCTTCGGCTTCAAGATCCAGAAAGCGCGCGAGATTAACTAGAGAGAAAAGTAAATCACCCAATTCCTCGCCGGTTCTCGCCTTATCGCCTGACGCGGCGGCGTTCTTCAACTCCGCGATTTCTTCTTCCACTTTGCCCCAAACCGGATCGATGGTCGGCCAGTCGAAGCCCAAGTGAGATGCTCGCCGCGTGATGCTTTGAGCGCGGGCCAGCGCCGGCATCCCCTTCGGCACGTTGCCGAGCGCCGATTTCGCTGCGCCGTCTGTTTTTTCACGCGCTTTGATTTCCAGCCGTTGCTTCAAAACCGCTTCGGTATCCTGCGGCAGCGGCTCGCCGGCGAAGACATAGGGATGGCGGCGGACGATTTTTTCAGTGAGCTGGCTGATAACGTCTTGGAGCGTGAAGTTGCCTTGCTCCATGGCGATCTGGGAATGAAAAACGACCTGGAGCAGGACATCACCGAGTTCGTCGCGGAGTCTCTGCGGGTCGCCATCGTCCAGGGCGTCGAGCAGCTCGTAGGCTTCTTCGAGTAAACAGGGCTTGAGAGAAAGATGTGTCTGCTCCTTGTCCCAGGGACAACCGTTTTCGCCCCTGAGCCGCGCCATGACATCCATCAGCTCGCCGATCTTCTGTTCGGTCTCTTTGCGGCTCACGATCCATCCTCCGCGCCTTCCGTACTACTATAATTGATATTTTGCGCAACTTGCGCAAATTTTCTAGTGACTATGCTGATTGTCTCGATCCAAAAGAGATCTCACCGCGGAGGCGCGGAGGGCGCGGAGTAAAGAGTTTTTGATTAGAAAATACTCCCAACTCTGCGAACTCTGTACTACTATCCATGATAATTTCCGCGGCTTGCGCAAATTTTCCGGGCGCCGAAACCCATCGGATTCGGATATTCCTCGCGCCAAGACGCAAAGTAACGGGTTAGGAACCGTCATCCCGAGCGAATGCGAGGGATCTAGGAAAGATTTCTCTCTTCGTTCGAAATGACAATGCTCTTCCTTTGCGTCTTTGCGGGAGATATTCCGAATTTTGGTTGCGGCTATGCCGCGCTAGGTTGTTTGTGGTTAAATGATCCTATTCATTTGTCCGTACGCCACAGATGACACAGACTAACGCGAAAAACGAGATCACGCTAGAGATCGACTCGCTGTCTTACGGACCCTACGGCGTCGGGCGTATCGACGGCAAGGCCGTGATGGTGCCGAAAACCGCGCCGGGCGACCGGGTTGCGGCGCGCATCGTCGCAGCGAAGCCCCGTTATGCCATCGGCGAAGTACTGCGCGTGATCGAGCCCTCGCCGCTGCGCCAAACGCCGCCATGCCCCTTCGTCAACGAATGCGGCGGTTGTCCCTGGCAGCATATCCGATATGACGCGCAATTGAAGGCTAAACTGCAAAACGTCGAAAGCGCGCTCAGGCGCATCGGCAGGCTGGACGGCTTTGAACTGAGGCCGATCATCCCGTCACCCCAGGAATACCGCTATCGCAGGCGCATTCGGCTGCAATGCGACCGCGCCGGAAAGCTCGGCTATTTCCGGCCGGCGAGCCATGAGGTGATCGAGATCGACGATTGTCTCATCGCCGACGGCAAACTAACCGGCTTCATCGCGCCGTTGCGGCGCTGGGTTCGCGAGCTTGATACGCCTCTAGAATTCGTCGAGATCGTCACCGGCGACGAGGCCGGTCAAATCGTCATCGTCGGAAAAACCGGCGGAGATTTTGTTCCAAGAGATGAAGGTGCTTGCGAGAGTATAGTCGACAAAGCCGGCGGCATCGGCGGTCTCGTTCTTTATGGCCCGAATTGGCGCAAAACTTGGGGCGAGGCGGCCATTTCGGTTATCGCCGAACATGGCGTCTCGATGAAAGTCGACGCCGACGTCTTCACGCAGGTGAATGCGGAAGGGAACCGAACAATTCTCAATGAGCTGCTTGCCGCCGGCGCTTTCCAGGGTCAGGATCGCGTCCTGGAACTCTACTGCGGCGCGGGAAACTTTACGCTGTCGCTCGCCAGGCGGGTCGCGGAAGTCGTCGCCGTCGAAGGCTCCCGGCTGTCGATTCAAAGCGGCAAACTCAGCGCCCAGCGCAACGGCATTGAAAACATCCGCTGGATTTGTTCCGCTGTGCCGGCCGCACTATCCCGCCTGAAACAGCGCCGGGAAATATTTGCCCAGCTCGTTCTCGACCCGCCCCGCGCCGGCGCCAAGGGTCTTGAAGCCGAGCTGGCCTCGTTCGGCGCGGAGAAACTTCTTTACGTGTCCTGCGACCCGGCGACTCTGGCGCGCGACCTCGGAGCGCTCGGCAACCACGGTTACAAACTCCGCATGGTCCAGCCCATCGATCTTTTTCCGCACAGCTTTCACGTCGAATCGCTGGCGTTGATGACGCGCTAGTGATCCTTTCGGGAATGGCGGAGACCGTTTCCTTTCACGCGAGTACGGTGTCATTTCGAGGCGAAGCCGAGAAATCCTTTGATCAGCGGACAAGACCCTTCGCTCACGCTCAGGGTGACTCACAAATCTTGGCTGGGGGGCGGGAGGTTATCGTCGGCTTCCAGCTACGGGGGAAAGCTCCCAGCGTGAAGCTGGGAGTGAGTCAGTTGCGCGATCGAGCCCCATATGGTACGGGCCAATAATCATTACGATGCGCGCGAAAGTCTATCCCACGACCCTTTTATTTCTGTTGATGGTATTCGCCGGGCCGCTGTCGGCCCAGCCCAAAAAAGTGCGCTTTTCCGTAAGCGCCATTTCCATCGCCGAGGTTCCATTCAAAATCGCCCAGGTCAAGGGTTTTTACCGCGACGAAGGGCTCGACGCGGAGTTCATCGTCATTCGCGGCGCGGTAGGCATGCAGGCTCTACTGGGCGGCTCGGTGGATTTTACTTCGGCATCCGGGTCCACCATCGCCGCCGCCGTGCGCGGCCTTCCCGTGAAGCTCGTTTTCATCGCTTCGGCCAAGCCGCAATTCGATCTCATCGCCCAACGGGAGATCCGCTCGGTCCAGGACCTCAAGGGCAAGGCCGTCGGCATCTCTTCGCGCGGCGGCGCCGTCGATCTGCTCACACAGTTAATCGTCCAGAAACATGGTCTCGTGCCCAACAAAGACGTGATCAGCCTGGTCGTGGGCGGCCAGGAGGACACTGTCTTGGCACTGAGAACCGGCCGCATCGCCGCCGCGCTGCTCACCCCGCCACGGCCTCTGATTCTGCAGCGCGAGGGTTTTAACCGGCTCGCCTATTCCGGCGATTACCTGCCGACCTATGCGAGCGGAGGCATCGGCGTGACCGATGAAAAAATAAAAACCAGCCCGAACGACGTGCTCGCATTCGTCAAAGGCAGCGTGCGCGGCCTCCAGATCGCCCGTCAGAATCGGGCTGACGCGATGAAGATACTCTCGGATTATTTCAGCATCAAAGATCAGGCCCTCAGCGAGACGTTCTTCGACCTTTATTTGAGTCGCCTTCCCGTCAATGGCTCCGCCGACGACGCCTGGATGAAGGGCGCCATCGACTTCACGCAGAAAAGCCTGGGCGAGATCGGCAAGGAACTCCCGCCGAGCAAAGTTTTTGATTTTAGCTTCGTGAACAAGGCGGCGCGTCAGTGAAGTTGAGTCGAGTCTTTGCACTATAGTAATGGCCATCAGTCTTTTCTTATCCTCGCCCTCCAGAGGAGGGAGAGGACAAAGGTGAGGGTGGGCTAGAGAGAGTCACGACCCTCATCCCTGCCCATCGGAATGGGCGAGGGAGTCATGAGATCGAACGGACTCGGCCGACCGGTGAATGGAAGAGAGGCTTCAAAGCGCCCACCCGTGGCGATTGAACATCCGCGGCGTCAAGCAGGAGCAATTGGATTAACTTAACGCGCCGGAGAAATTGCGCTATGCGTTGGGCGAAAACATCCCGTTCGAATTGCTCGCCGCGCGCCCCGACGGCCACGTGGCGTGGCGCGGTGAATCGCTTCCGGGCAACGCGGCGGAAGTCATTGATCGGGTTCGCGGCGCCTGTTAAGAAGTCACCGACTCACGGAGCCTATCGGAGAGGAAAATAGTATGAACCTTCAGCTTCAAGATAAAAAAGCAATCGTCACCGGCGGCAGCCGGGGCATTGGCAAAGCGATAGCGCGGCAGTTAGCGCGTGAAGGCTGTGACGTGGCCATCTGTGCCCGCAATGAAGGAGCGCTGCGCGAGTCGGCTGAAGAGCTTGCCGGTGAGACGGGCCGAAAGATCGTTCCGATCCTCTGCGACACGATGAATGCTGAAGCGATCAAGGCATTCGTGCGCCGCGCCGCCGGCGAGCTTGGCGGCATCCATATTGTCATCAATAGCGCCGCGCGGGTCAGCGGTACGCCGGGCACGATTGAAACCGTCAACGACATTGACGTGCTGCGCGACTTCGAGGAAAAAGTCGTCGGCTACCTGCGCTGTGCCCAAGCGGCGCTTCCTTATTTGAAACAAGCGGGCTGGGGCCGGATCATCAACATCAGCGGCGGCGCCGGAAGAACCCCGGGAATCCAGGTGAGCGCTGGCATCCGCAACATCGGCACCGTGAACTTGACCAAGTCCATGGCCAACCTTCTCGGGCCATTCGGGATCAACGTCAATGCGGTATATCCAGGCTTCACGCTGACCGAGGCCAGAGCGGCAGACTTCACGAAAGAGTCTGAGCGTACAGGCAAGACGGTTGAAGAGTTGATGAAGCAAGCGGCGGAGGTTACCACCATCAAGCGTCTGGTCGCGGCCGAGGACATCGCAAATTTGGTCGCCTTCCTGTGTTCGCCTCTCGCCGCAGGCATCAACGGCGAGGCGATCGCCATAAACGGCGGCGCAAGCGCAGACGTTCACTACTGAGGATCGGGATTCGATGACAACACAGCTCAGGTCGCGACGGCGCCACCAAAGTTTCCCGCCACCAAAGTTTCCTTTCCATTCACGCCGATCAGCGCGGCGAGCCTGCCGTGGTGGATTGCCAAAGAGGCCCGTTACCCTCCTTCGCAGAAGGCCACGGGCGTAAGCCCGTGGATGAATGCGAGGCGGGTACCCTCCGTAGCCTTGGCGAAAGAGGGTGCGCTTCGGCCTTCGCCGTCCGAAGTCGGCTACGGCCGACGAAGGTCGGAGGGTTCCGCCCGACGAAGCGTGTGGAGAGGTGCCACGGCCGTAAGGTCGTGGGGCTCCACTATGAAAAGTACGGTATGGACGTCGATATGATTTACGTCGGCGCCTCGCCGGTGATCATTCAAGCGATGCTCGGCGGACAGGCGGGCGTGGGAGCCGGTGGCGGACCGCCGTTGGTGACCAACGTCCTTCGCGCATCGCCCAAGATTTCTCCCTCTGGTCGAAATGACAATTGCGCCAGCTGTCATCTCGAACCCTTCGGCCGGACTCAGGGTAAACTCCGTGAGAGATCTTTCCCCGTCCGAATCATCGGCACGGGCGCCGCTCAAATCGACACCCGCTCTACCCTTTGTTATTCGCATTACTACGCCAGGAATTTCGTGAGGAGCAAATCATGAAAAACGGATTCAAAGCGATGGATTCCGACATGCACGTCATGGAGCCCTGCGACCTATGGCAGAAATACATCGATCCAAGATTCGCCGACCGCGCCCCCGTTGGATTGTCTCGCCATAAGAGAGACCTCGGCATCCAAGTCGAAGGGAAAATCATGCCGCGCGCGCCGGAAAAGCCGAATCCCGCTCTGGCACCGATCCGCGAGCGTCTCCTCAAAGAAAAATACACCGAGGAAGAAGCTCGCAACTTCGACAACGTCGCCCAGCTCCGCGCCATGGACAAAGAAGGGCTCGACGCGGCGATTCTCTATCCGAGCCGGGGCCTATTCGTACTCGCCGTCGACGGCTTAGACCCGGAGCTCGCCGCTGCCATCGCCAAGGCTTACAACGACTGGATGCACGACTTCTGCAAGGTCGCCCCCGGCCGCATGTACGGCGCCGGCATCGTCGCGCCGCACGATGTTTCCGCCGCCGTCGAAGAAACTCGCCGCGTCGTCAAAGAGCTGGGGTTTCGCAGCGTGCTCGTGCGGCCCAATCACGTCAACGGCCGCATGTGGAGCGACCCCTATTACGATCCGCTGTGGGAGGAATGCCAGAAGCTCGGCATCCCGATCGGCTTTCACGAAGCGGGCCGCGTCTACCTGCCGCAGCCGGCCTTGTCCCAGTTCATTCCGAGCTTCACCATGTTCAACACGCTGTCGTTTCCCATGGCCAATATGTTCGCCTGCGCCGATATGATTTACGGCGGCGTGATGGAACGTTTTCCGAGACTGAAGGTCGCTTTCCTCGAAGGCAACTGTTCGTGGATTCCCTGGCTGCTGTGGCGCATGGGCGAATACGCCGAATTGACGGGAGTCGCCGAACATCCCGAAATGAAACTCGAACCGTTGGAATACTTCCAGCGCCAGTGTTGGGGCTCCATCGAGTGCGACGAGGTAGTGGCGAAAAATCTTCCCGACTTTGGCCTGGAAGACAACATTGTCTTCTCAACCGACTACCCGCACCTGGACGTGAAATATCCCCA
This sequence comes from Deltaproteobacteria bacterium, assembly GCA_016183145.1. Classification (GTDB taxonomy): domain Bacteria; phylum Desulfobacterota; class Binatia; order UBA9968; family UBA9968; genus JACPFE01. The sequence goes on from JACPFE010000287.1 coordinate 7,989, forward strand.
CGCGGTAGAAAGTTTTTTAAAGCTCCCGTTCAGCGACCAGACCAAGAGAAAATATCTCTGGGACAACTGCGCGCGGCTGTACGGCTTCTAGGTTTTGCCGGCGTTTACTCACCCTATAGCTCTTTTGAGAACTGTCGTATTCTAGACCGCTCGAACCCCAGTTCGGCGGCCCGCACCCTTGAAGTTAATGACACCGGAGGGAAACAACTGGGCGAGCTTACCTCTGCCAGGGCTATTAAGACTATGTCCGGCACTTACGCCTAGAAACCATATCAGTCACGACCGTCTGATTTCCGTGGGATCGGCAGAAGACCGGACTTGACCGGGCATGACGCTATTCTGCTATATTGGTAACGTCGCGGATCTCGAGAGTTGCTGGCCTTTGGTTCAGCGTCACTTAAACCCGCTCGCTGATTTTGAGCGATCGAGCGCCTACTCGAGCATCACGAAGATCCAGCAACTAACAAAGAGATCCCTACACGCTCTGGAAACATCCCTTGTCTGGACACTAAGCAACTAAGCAGGCTGGGGGCTTGCCGGAAACCACCGGTGCCGACATTAAAAATGAAATACCAAAGATGGACGACGCTCCTGGTATCGGCAGCCTTTGTTGCCATCGTTGGCGGGTTCGGGGTTTGGTGGTGGATATCCGCGGCATACGTCTCCACCGATGACGCTCGCATCAAAGCCGAGATCGTGGCCGTCAGCGCGGAAATGACCGCCAAGCTCAATTCACTCACGAAAGACGAAGGCGATGCGGTCGCCCGCGACGAAGTGCTTGCGACGCTGGATCGCCGGGAACTGGAGATTCAGTTGCAGCAAGCCGAGGCGGAGTTGGATCGGTTGCGTAGCAAGGTACAGCAGGGAGCCAGGGAGATCGAATTGCACGTGGCAAGGCAAAAGGAAGAGGTGGCGAAAGCGGAGGCGGCGGTCAGGGCATCCCGCCACCAGCTTGACGATGCGCGCGCCCATGCCGGGCAGGCGAAAGAGGACTGGCGGAGAAATCAGAAGCTCTTCGAAAGGCAGCTCGTGGCCGAGCAGGAATTAGAACGCGCAAGAACCAGCTTGCACCAGGCGGACGCGCAGATGTCCTCCATGCAGGAGAAAATCAAAGAAGGAGAGTCGATTGTGGATCTGGCCCGGCTAAAGTCCAAAGAAACCGTCGTCATGGAAGCGGATCTCCAGGCCCGCAGGGCCGATGTGCGGCGCGCCGAAGCCGTGTTGGCTGATCTCCGCCGCAAGCTACAACTGACAACCATCCGTAGTCCGGTTGCCGGGGTGGTGGTGAAGAAGAACTCTCGCCCGGGGGAAGTGATTCAGGTGGGGCAGCCGATATACATGGTCGTCGATGCCAGCCGCTACTGGGTCGAAGCCAACGTCGAAGAAACCGAGATTCGATTTATTCATCCCGGCAGCCCCGTGACGATTAAAGTGGATTCCTATCCGGACCGGGAATTTGCCGGGAAAGTGATCGAAGTGGGCGGCGCCACGGTGTCAGAGTTCTCCCTCTTTACGCCGCAGAAGCTAACCGGGCAGTTTATCAAGTCGACCCAGCGGCTGCCGGTTAAGATATCGGTCACCAACACCGATGGGTTGCTGAAAGTAGGGATGCTGGCGGTGGTGCGGATCAAGAAGATTTCTCATTAGGGCCCGCCCAATGGAGTCCGCTCAAAGTCCCGCCCCAAACGCCGGCGATTTTCGCAAGTGGTGGATCGCCATTACGCTCTTTTTGGGAACGCTATCGGTAGGCTTGAGCGTGACGGCGGTGAATATCGCTATCCCCACCATGATGTCATCGTTCGGGACTTCTTTGAATCGCATCCAGTGGGTTTTGACCGGCTTCATGATTGCTCGGACGGTGCTCATCCCCTCCGTCGGTTGGTTGGGGGATCGAATAGGAGACCGCAATGTCTTCATTTTAAGCACGACCATGTTTACGGTAGGGTCGTTACTCTGCTCTATTTCCTGGAATGCGGAGTCGTTGATCTTCTTTCGCATCGTCCAAGGGGTAGGCGCGGGACCGCTTCTGGGCGTTGCCATGGCCATCATGTTCGAGGCTTTTCCGCGTCACGAACGAGGTTTAGCGATGGGGCTCTTCATGACCGGTTGGTCCTTGGGCCCTTTCTTGGGGCCGCTCCTAGGCGGCTATTTGGCGGAACACGTTCATTGGCGGGCCATCTTTTACATAAATCTCCCTACGGGTTTGCTGAGCATTCTCGCCGGCTATTACATTCTCCCAGGCAACAAATCCAAAGCGGTAGCGGCGCCTCTCGATGGGTTCGGCCTTCTCACGATGACCGGGGCAGCTATCGCGCTGCTTCTAGCTCTGAGCCTGGGGCAGGAAGAAGGCTGGGGAAGCCGGTTCATCGTCGGCCTTTTTACTTCATCTGCGATTCTGTTCGTGCTTTTTCTGGTGGCGGAACTCAGAGTGAAACAGCCGTTTTTAGAAGTGCGCTACTTTCGCGACTTAGACTTCAGCTTGGCGAATCTCTTGATCTTCTTTCGCGTCTTCGGGTTTCGCGGCGCCAATTTTCTTGTTTCGCTCTTCCTTCAACGAGCCCTCAACTATAGCCCCACACAGGCCGGCATCTTTCTTCTCCCCGGAGCTCTCATCACAGGTCTCTGGTCTCCATTGGCCGGAAGCTTCACCGACCGGCTGGGTCCGCGCCTTCCTATCGTTGCCGGTTTCTTAGTTCTCGTCGTCGCGATCTATGGCTTGTCCACGATGACGCTATGGAGCAGCGTGGGATTCATCTTCTTTTTCTTGTGCCTCAAGAGCGTGGGGCAGTCGACTTTGAACGCGCCTCTCAATACGGTCGCGTTGGCGGCTTTGCCGGAGGGAAAAGCACGCATGGGAAGCGGAATTATTGGCATGACTCGGGGACTTGGGGAGGCTTTTAGCGTCGGCGTCCTGAGTTTTCTTCTCGAGAGGTTCGCTTATTTCAACCTTGACTCCATCCCTCCCCTTCAAGGAGCTGCGTTTTCCATTAGCGAGCGCTTTCAGGCGCTCTCTCAGATCCGCGGCCTCCTCATTCAGGCCGGTCAGTTCGGCCTCGCCGTGGAAGCGCGGGCCCAGTCCCTGCTGGCCCACGCGCTCGTCAGCCAAGCATTGACGCGCGCTTATCAAGACCTGTTCTTCCTAATCGCGGTTCTTCATGTGGGGCTGATTGTAATCGCGTTTTTTCTGCGATCCCATAGGCGGGAGTGAACAGGAAACAAACGGCATGGCAGACGGCGCGGGCCTAACGGCTGCCCTTCCAAATGCGCGCCAGGCCCTCCGGGCTTACGGTGACCATTCTTCCGGGCTGGCTAAACATAACTTTGGCGACCGAAGGGGAAATCTCCTTGCCGAAGAGACAGTAGGACCGGCCGTTTTGTCGCTGCCGGTTGGCCCAGGCGGCGAATTCGTCTGGCGTCGGCGTGTGACCCAATTCGGCGGCACAGCGGCGCACGATGAAGCCGAGCATAATCTTCGCCTCGCCATTCTTTCCATTGTACGGGTCAGCCATTGAATGACTCTATAGAAAATATCCGCCAGCCTCTTACTTAGGATACGCTTCAAAACGGCAGCGAGGTGAGCGGGTTGCTCCACGGCGATGACGCGTAACGATTTTCCTTCTGCGCCTTGCGCCGATCATTTGGACAGAAGCTTTTTCAACCATTCGATGACTTCGGCAGGCTGGTCGATGACTTCTTTGGCCAACGCTTGCAGCTCTTCGCCGCTCACGGGCCTGAGCTCCCAGCCTCTTTTTTTAGCCTCGTCCATAAATTCCGAGTCATTGAGCGTCTTGGCATACGCCTCGCGAAGGATCGAGGCGCGATCGGCCGGCAGACCCGGCGTCGAGACTATCGGCCAGGAACCAAAACCGCTGGCGCCCAAGTATACCAGCGCCTGGCGCCGCTTGGTATCAGGCGTCTTGTATTGGTCCATTAGCTCGAACAGGGTAGGGACATCAGGAATCTTCGGATTGCGCTGGCGCGCGGTCTGAATCATGACGCGGACGAAACCTGTCTTGTACCAGGTGTTGAACGGCTCCCTGCCAAAGAACGCCGCGATGGTTATCGCGCGGCATTGGACCTCGCCTCGTTCCAACGCTAAATCCTGCTCAGCGCCTCCGGGATAGCCGGTAATAATCCTGAACTTCAGCCCGATGGTCTCCTCAAAAAGTTTGGGTATGTCGTGGCCGCTGGTGCCAACCCCGGTCGCCGAACAACGCGGCGGCTCCTTGGCGTTACGGATATCCTGCAAGGTTTTGTACGGCGCGTCTGAGCGCATGAAGAGTAACTGTCCATTCTTTTCCGGAGAGCCAATCCAGGTGAACTTGGCCCAGTCGAACTGGACCTCTTTGCGGCCGGTGAGCTGTGCGTAATACAACCCTGGAGCGATCGAACCCAAGGTCAAACCGTCGGGCTTGGTAAGATTGTAGACATGATTGGCGGCGATCATGCTGCCGGCGCCGGGCATATTCTGGACGATGATCTCCGGATTCCCGGGGAGGTACTTTCCCATGTTGCGCGCATACGCACGAGCCAAGAGATCATGGCTGTCGCCGGATAAATATCCGACGAAAATTCGAACCGTTTTGCCTTGGTAAAAAGGCGCCTGAGCATGAAGAGGCGCCCAGAATAGCACGACGATGAGACCCATGAATAACGACAATCGCTTCATGACCTGGTATCCCTTAAGGACTGGAGTGTTGGAGTAATGGAGTGCTGGAGTGATGGGTTTTCGGAAATCCCGATACGCCATTACTCCAGTGTTCCACTACTCCATCACTCCGTCGTTTATTTCCCCAACACCCATTTCATTTTTTCGATCACGTCCGCAGGTTGAGCGATGACATCTTTGGCGCGCGCTTCGAGATCATCGCCAGTCACCGGATTGATGTCCCAGCCTCGTTTTTCCGCTTCCGCTAATAGTTCGGGGTCCTTGATCGCCTTGGCGTAGGCGTCACGCAGAATCTTTACGCGCCGCCCCAGTGTGACGGCGGTCAGTATGACTCTGGCCAGCCGCCTGCCCGCTTCAGGAGTTTTGTACTGCTGCATGAGTTCGGGCAGGGTCGGCACATCTTTCAAGCGGGGATCACGCTTATCGCCGGTCTGGAGGACGACCCGGGTGAATCCGGATTTGTGCCATCGCTTATAGGGCTCCCTGCCGAAATAGGTCGCGATCAGCGGCGACCAACAGACCACTTCGTTCCGTTCGATCGCAACATCGATCTCCGCGCCACCTTGATAGCCGCTGACGATATGAGTCTTGATCCCCAGGACTTCTTCAAGCAGGCGAGGAATGTAGTGGCCCGTGGTTCCCGTTCCCGAGCTGCCGCAGCGCGCCGGCTCCTTGGCGTTGCGCAGGTCGTCGATCGTCTTGAAAGGGGCATCGGTGCGGATGAAGTGGAGGATCTCATTCTGCTCCGGCGAGCCGATCCAGGCGAACTTCGACCAGTCGAATTTGACTTCGTCGCGCTTGATCAACTGATCGAAATACAAAGCGGGATTGAAGGCGCCGATGGTCAGCCCGTCCGGTTTGGCAATACCGTAAACGTAATTGGCGCCGACGATGCCGCCGGCACCGGGCATGTTTTGCGGAACGATATCGGGGTTGCCGGGGATATGCCGCGTCAGATAACGCACCATCACCCGCGGCCACAGGTCATAGCCGCCGCCGGCCGTCGAGCCGATGATGAGCCTGATTTGCTTGCCTTGATAGAAGGGGGTTTGGGCCTGTGAAGCCGAGCTCAGGCCGGCGAATACCACAGCAAAAACCAAAGGCGAAGCTATGAGCTTCGTCCTGGTTGCCAACCGTAAGACCCTCAAGCTCGTCGAAGAGTTCATTGCCATTGCCTTGCTCCGTGCTCTTTATCGCTTTGGCGCTTTACACCGCACAAAAATTGGGGGTTTTTATTTACCGATGAGCGTCTTCACCTTCTCGACAATCTCTGGCGTTGCGGTCATGACTTCCTTGGCCAGCGCATCCAAGTCCTCGCCGTAGGCCGGATCGATATCGAGTCTGCGTCTTTTCGCTTCGGCCAACAACGCTGGGTCATTGATCGTCTTGTTGAAAGCATCGCGAATGATTTTGACACGATCCGCGGGAACACCGGGAGGGAAGACCAGCGGCCGGCCGAACTCATCGGAGGCGAGCACCACTTTAGCCAGCCTTCTGGTTTCCTCGGAGGTTTTGTACTTATCCGCCAGTTCATTGAACAACGGCACGTCCTTGAGTCGTTCATCCCGCTTGTTTCCGGTTTGATAGAGCACGCGCACGAAGTTCTTCTTGCGCCAGGTGATAAACGGCTCACGCGCGAAGAACGCGTTGATGGTAAAAGCGCGGCATTGCACTTCGCCGCGTTCTACGGCGAGATCGATGTCCTGTCCAGCGACGTAACCCGCTACGACGTCGAATTTTGTGCCCATGGCCTGTTCAAGCAATTTGGGCATGTAGTAGGCGGAGGATGTCACGCCGGTGGCGCCGCATTTCGGCGGCGTCGATGCGGTGCGCACGTCTTCGATGGTCTTGTACGGGGTGTCGGCGCGCATGTACATGAGACTATTCGAATTGATCGTGCTGCCGATCCAGATGAACTTGGTCCAGTCGAACTTAACTTCGGGACGCTTGACCAATTGCTCGAAATAAAGCGCTGGGTAGGTCGCGCCGAAGGTCAAGCCGTCCGGCTTTGCGACGTTGTAAATTTGATTGGTGCCGATCAGTCCCGCGGCGCCGGGAACGTTTTGAATGATGATGTTCGGATTGCCCGGTATGTGCTTGGGCATGAACTCAGCGACAAGCCGCGGATAAAGATCGTAAACGTCGCCCGCCTTGGTGCTGACGATGATGGTGATCGTCTTGCCTTGATAAAAAGGAGCCTGGGCCGACACATTCGAGACCCACGTAAGCAACAAGAGCAGAAAGCAGATCGCTCGCCTATTCATGAGATTTCCCCATTTGATCGTTCACTTTGGTGCCGAGTTTAGCTTTTTACGTCCCCAATAATTTTTTCATGCGTTCGATGACTTCCGGCGGTTGCGCGACGAGCTCTTTTCCCAGACTCTCCAAATCCTCCCCGGAAACGGGATCTAAGTCTAGTCTTTTCTTTTTGGCATCGTCCAAAAGCTCCGGATCGTTCACTGTCTTCATGAAAGCCTCGCGGAGAATCTTCACCCGCTCCGCCGGAATGGCCGGAGTGCCGATGATGGGTCGACCGATCTCGTTGGCAGCTAGGATCACCGTGGCCAGGCGCCGGGCAGAGTCGGAAGTTTTATGTTGATCCATGAGTTCGTGGATAGTTGGAACCTCGGGCAGATTCGCACCCCGTTTTTTGCCGGTTTGAACGATCACGTGCACAAATCCCTTTTTGCGCCAGGTATGGAAAGGCTCGCGGGCAAAGAAAGCGGCGATGGTGAATGCGCGGCATTGGACTTCGCCTCGCTCCACTGCGAGGTCGACATCCGTGCCGGAGTTGTAACCGGTGATGATGTTGAATTTCGCCCCGATGGTCTCTTCCAAAAGTTTCGGCAGGTAGTAGGCCGACGAGGCCGTCCCTTCGGCGCCGCATTTGGGCGGCGCGGAAGCCTTGCGGATATCCTCGATGGCTTTGTAAGGAGTATCGCTGCGCATATAGAGCAGATGATGCGACCGGGTGGTGTTGCCGATCCAGGTAAACTTCTGCCAGTCGAACTGGACTTCCTTGCGTCCGACCAGCTGATCGAAATAGAGCGCGGGTTGGATCGAGCCGATGGTGAGGCCATCAGGTTTGGCTACACTGTAGATGTAATTGGCCGCAACCATAGAAGCTACGCCCGGCATGTTTTGCACGATGACATTAGGAGCACCGGGAATATGTTTAGAGATAAACTGGGCGACGAGGCGCGCGTAGATATCATAGACAGTTCCCGCGGGGGTACCGGCCACGAGTCTGATGGTCTTGCCCTGGTAAAAAGGAGTCTGGGCCTGGAGGTTATCCGTCCATGCAAAGATACAAAAAACAAGCAGAAAGATCATCATAGGCTTTCACCCCGATTAACGGAGGCTGACGCCTGGGCGCCGGGCAGACTCTTCAATTGTGAGGATGCCCTCTCCTGGTTGCATCACTGCCGACTATTTTCCTAAGAGGCTTTGTACCCGCTGAATGACATCTGGCGATGCAGCCATAACTTCTTTCGCCAGCGCCTCGAGCTCTTCGCCGGTCCCGGGATCAATCTCTAGCCTGCGCTTCTCGGCCTCGGATAGAAGAGCCGGGTCATTGATTGATTTATTGAACGCGTCGCGCAGGATCTTTACCCGCTCCGCAGGAACCCCCGGAGGAAAAACCAGCGGACGACCGAAATCGCCGGAAGCCAAGACGACTTTCGCAAGGCTTCTGGGACCGGCGGGTGTCTTGTATTGATCCATCAGCTCATAAATCGTCGGAGCGTCCTTTAGCCGGGCATCCCGCTTACTTCCCGTTTGGAACAGGACGTGAACGAAGTTTCGTTTGCGCCAGGAGATGAAGGGCTCGCGGGCGAAGAAAGCCGTGATAGTGAACGCCCGGCATTGAAGCTCACCGCGCTCGACGGCCAAGTCGATATCTTGACCGGCCTGATAGCCCGACACGATATCGAACTTGGCGCCGACGGTTTCTTCGATCAATTTCGGCATGTAGTAGCCGGTGGAGGTGACGCCCGTGGCGCCGCATTTTGGCGCCTTGGATGCCTTGCGCACGTCTTCGATGGTTTTGTAGGGTGTATCCGAGCGCATATACATCTGGTGATTTGAGGTCACCGTGCTGCCGATCCAGCCAAACTTAGTCCAGTCAAATTTTACTTCCGGTCTTTTGATCATCTGCTGGAAGTACAGTGCCGGGTAAATCGCCCCGATGGTCAACCCGTCCGGCTTGCCAACGTTGTAAACCTGATTGGCCGCGATCAGCGACGCCGCGCCCGGCACGTTCTGGATGATGATGTTGGGGTTGCCGGGAATGTATTTCGGCAGGAATTCCGAAAGCAGGCGCGGGTAGAGATCATAGACGTCGCCAGCCTTGGTGCCGACGACAATGCTGATGGTTTTACCTTGATAAAAGGGAGCTTGAGCGAAGAGCAGGTGCGTCCACCCTAAGGTAAGCACGAAGACGAGAATTGAAATCATAGTGTTTCTCCTTGCCACGGGAATTTTCGGAGCAAGCATACCGATCGATTAGGTCATTGGCAACCCCGGCGAGTGATTTAAATTGCGTTCGTAGGCCTAGGGGCCCTACTTCCCTCCGACCCTTACGACGCGCGCCGATGATTCGCTTAACCAGGGCCGAACAGATCGAAGCGATCGGAAGCCCATTACGATAAGCCAAGCCAGGTAATGATCTTTCCTTCAGGAAATGGAAGGGTAAGCAATCTGACGAAAAGCATATGGAAAAACCCCCAGGCTATGGCGGTCAACGAGAGAGAAAGCAACCACTTTTCGTCGGATTGGATCTTGAGATAGGTAAAAACCATCAGAGGGATGGTGATGGAAAAGCCAAGAAGCCAGATAGCGAAAAAGAAGCCGAGGAACCAGGAGAACATGGTGATGGCCCGGCGTTTGGCAACCGCCGGCTCCACCGTTGTCTGGGCGAACTGAAAGTCCACTGGCGCAGCGTCCTGCTGTTTTCGTACTATCCCCTTTAGGTCGAGTATGAGTTGCACCAAAGCCAGGATGACCATCGGAATACCGATGACCCACGGGTACATCCTAGCCTGAAGCCGCCAATCCTTGGCCAAATAGGCGAAGACGATGAAAAAGATCAAAAATACAAAACTAAAAATCGCTTGCGGTCTTACCTTCAAGGGTGATCCCTCCTCATTGCGCCCAACCGTAAAGCCTGATTGCGTTATTGCGCATGATCTTGTCTTTTTGTTTGTCCGTCACGTCCTTTCGACCTTTGACCATGGCGGTCATGTACGGAAAGCCGCCGTCCCAGTGGGGATAGTCCGAGGCGAAGAGAACGACATCTTCGCCGATTTTTTCCAGAGCGTAGGGCAGAGTGGTTTCCTCCGGCTCGGTGGCGTAAAACCAGTTGCCCGTGGTCATATATTCGCTCGGTTTCTTTTTCAACAGCGGCGCTTCCGATTGCCGCTTCTCCCATTCCTCGTCCATACGGTCCATCCAGTAGGGCACCCAGCCACAGCCGCATTCCAAAAACGCGATGCGCAGGTTGGGGAACTTCTCCGGCACGCCGCCATACATTAACGCTGCGCAATCTAGCAGAGTTTCAAACGGTCGTCCAATGGTATGACGAAACAGGAAAGTGTCGAAGCGGATCTCGCCCGCCGGCCCCCGCCGCGAGTTGTGGATCAGCAGCGGCGCGTTGAGTTTTTGCAGCTCTTCGTAGATCGGCCAGAACATCGGCTGGCCGATATGTTCTTTCATGCCGAAGGTGCCGACGGTGATGCCGATGAGCCCTAACTTTGTGATGGCGCGCTCGGTTTCCTTGACCGCGGCGTCGACGTCCTGGAACGGCACCAATCCCACACCCTTGAGCCGTGGACTCTCGGCGCAAACTGAGGCGATCCAATCGTTGTAGCCGCGGCAAAAGGCTGCCGCGTAGTCTTTTTCCGGAAGTTGGGTCACGCCGAATCCGCCGGTGGGAAATAGCACCGAGATGTCGATTTGCTCCTTGTCCATGTCGCGCAGCCGCGTCGGCACGTCAGTGATGTCCATGCCGAGCTTGCCGTACATGCTGGCGTCCCACACGTCGTTCGGAAGCAGCGATCCTTGCCGCCGACAATAGGGCTCTTCCATAAACTTTCGAATGTCGGCGTCGCGATCTCGCACGTGGCCGTCGGCATCGATGATCTTGACGTTGGCTAGATTGGGGCTGGTCATGGCTTTCTCCTTGTCAAAAGAACAACCGGCAGAAATCTCCCCTCTCCGCGCAATCGATTATCATAGGGACGAATGATCGGTCAATGACCGTGCGCCCTTTTTTTGTGGAAGCAAGGTGTGATAGAGGGTCTCCAGGGGAACGTGGAGCACGATGGATTTTCGCTTGTCCGAAGAAGAAGAAAAGCTGCGCCAGAGCGTAGATGCGTTCGTGCGCGAGGAGCTGATTCCACTCGAACCGGAATTCGAAACCGCGCCGGATATTTTCGAAGGTAGCCGCTGGAAAAGCCGGGCCAAGCTCAGCCGCGATCCGGAGATCAAACGTTACCTGGCGCTGATGGAGGAGCTGGAGAAAAAAGCCGAGGCCAGGGGACTGTGGTATCTCGACGTTCCCAAAGAATACGGCGGCCTGGATGTCAGCAATGTGGCGATGATCGCCGTCACCGAGGAGCTGGAAAAAACATCCGTTCCGTTCGAGCTGGGCAACCACGTCTCTAACATTCTCTATAACTGCAAAGGCGAGCAGATCGAAAAATTTCTCCGGCCCTGCATTCGCGGCGAGAAGACCTCAGCATTTGGCTTGAGCGAGCCGGCTTCGGGCGCAGACCCGTCTATGCTCCAAACCACCGCGACGCCAGACGGCGACACTTTCGTCATTAACGGCACCAAGATGTTTCCTACATTTGCTGATGTTGCCGACTTCGTGCAGCTCTTCGCTCGCCTGCCCGGCACCAAGGGGCGCGAGGGGGTCACTTGCTTTTTGATCGATACCGGCACGCCCGGCTATCGCGTGGCGCGGAGCATCGCCACGATCGCCGGGACCGAGCCCTGCGAGTTGGTCTTCGAAGACTGCCGCGTGCATAAGTCTCAAGTCCTCGGCGAGGTCGGCAATGGTTGGGCGCTCAACCAAGCGTGGCTGGGGGCGCGGCGATTTCAAGTCGGTATCCGTTCTCATGGGATGTCGATGCGCGTGTTGCGGGCTGTGGCAAGCTTGGTGCGCGATGATGATAAGGAGGTGGGTAAATGCGTCGAGCGCATCGGCCACTTTCTCGGCGAGCTGGAGGCGCTGCGCACGCTCACCTATTTCGGCGCCTGGAAGGCCGATCAGAAGCTGGACGTGCGCACGGAAGCCGCCAACGTTAAGCTTTTCGGCACGGAGCTCGTTCATACAGTCATCGACTTCGCCCTGGAAGCGGCGGGGCCGTCGGCGCTGCGCAAACAAAACATCATCGCGCGCGCCTTTCGCCACGCCCGCTCGCACCGCATCGTCGAAGGACCGTCGGAAATCCAGCGTCATATCATCCAGCGCGCGTTGTTTCGCGAGGGTGTGGCGTTGCTCGAGTTGATGTGAAGCGGCAATGGCAACGGTAGCAAAGGAATTAGTGCTGAGTAACGAGTCCTGAGTGCTGAGGACGGAGATCCGAATCTCATAACTCAGGACTCGTTACTCAGGACTCAGGACTTAACTTGGGAGGAACGATGAACAGAAGAATCGCCATCAGGCAATTGGCCTAAATCTCATCTTGACTTTCAGTCCAGCTTGCGGCAGCTAGAGA
>JACPFE010000040.1 GCA_016183145.1 Deltaproteobacteria bacterium
AATGCATCGCGCAGCGCCTCTCCATGTTTTCGGACCAAGATTTCGACCAACTCTCTGCCCGTGGCCCCGGTGGGTAAGCTGATATCTCCGTCCGCCTCTTTTACGACATTGCGCACCAGGCCGAAATAAAGAACGCGGACCGTGGTGTGCCCCACGGTGGAATTTGTTGGGTAGTCTCCGCTTCCGCTCATCTCAAAAAACCCGTGCCGTTCACCTAGCGCTCACCTTGGATATCCTGGACAGAATGACTCCAGGAAAGTTTATCTCGCCAAGGCGCTAAGGCGCACAGGACGCTCCGTGTCATTTCGACCCCGTGGAGTAATGGCCGCAACTCCACGGGGGAGAAATCTTCTTCTTAGATCCCTCGCATTCGCTCGGGATGACGGGCCTCGCCCCGTCACCTTGGCGTCTTTGCGCCTTTGCGGGAGACATGGTTTTTCCGAACTCGTCTTCGTTTCCGAATTTCAAATGCATTCGGCTAGATCTTGCTCACCTTGACGCGCACGCAGGAATCGAGCGACGCCGAGAGCGAGTCGATCCGGTCGAGCCTGTGCGGCAAAAAGCCGTTGAAGTGAACCCCTTTGCCGCGGGACAGCTTGAGGCCCTCGCTCTTGCGCCCGAAGCAGCCGGCGACGCCGATCACTTCCGGATGGATGCAGTGCGTCAGCGCCGCCTCGCCGATAGCCTCGTACCCTTCGGCCGTGCCGAGGCGGACCCGGTCGCCGTCGCCGATGCCCTTCCTCCGCGCCGTCGCTTTGTTGATGAGCACCGAGTAGGCGTGGGGGTTTTTTTCGCTGAGCTCGGCGAGCAGCGCGTTATGCGTCGTGTAGCTCAAGGAGTGAAAGGGCAATTTAAAATTGACCACGATCAGATCGTAGCCGTCTTTTGCCTCGAAGGCTGCGCAGGGTTTCCACGCCACCAGCGGCTGATAATCGCTGGTGTCCCAGGGGATGCCTAAACTCTCAACCGTCTTTCTCACTTCCTTGCCGGCGTCGATAAAATACTCGAGATAAAGCGGTAGCCGCGGCGTGATGAACGGGCGCGGGTAGGCCTCTTCGATCTTTTTCTCGCTGGTGATGATGAAGCCGTTTTCTTTGAACCAACCCAGCCCCCGGTCCGCGCCGAACCAGGATTTCATCCAGCGGTCCGCCAACTCGTCCCATGTGTATCGAGCTTCGGGCTTGTAAGCGAAAGGCTCCTTGAGTTCCAGGGTGCCGTTGAGCAGCGCGTACAGGTCGCCGCGGAAGCCGGCGCGGTCGGCCAGCTCAAAGAGCACCTCCACCCAATGGCGCGCCTCGCCCATGGGCGGCGCCACCGGCTGGCGGACCATCCAGTACCATGGGCCCTGGCCCGCGGCGACAAATTCCGTCGGCTCGTTGGGAATGGCGTCGAGCCGCTCCAAATAATGGGTGTCGGGCAGCAGCAGGTCGGCGAATTCCGCCGTTTCGTTCAACTCGGTGGCGAAGGCGACCACGAAAGGAATCTTCTTAAGCGACTCCGCCATCACGTCCGCGTTGGCGCAGGTCATGAGCAGGTTGCTCCGGCAAACGATCAGCATCTCCGGAAAATAGGGGAGCTTGAACAGATCCGGGTGAAGAATCGCTTCGGTAAAAAACGGCCCGCCGTAAGGCGCGACCGGGCAGAGGTCGAGCAAATCGAAGCGCTCGGGCGTTTTCACTTTGGTTGCGGGATAGGGAGGCTTGCGCCGCCGCGCGTAGCCCTGCGGGATGATCAAACCGTCGGCGGACGGAGTCGGCGACCAGTGGAGCGGGGCGGTTTTGGAGACGGGGTTGGAGCCGAGATGGCCGCCGGGCACGTCGATGGCGCCGACGACGACGTTTAAGAATTGAATGGCTAGGCCCGTCAACATTCCATGCTTATGGGCGGTGGCACCGCGGTACCAGCTCGCGGCCGCGGGACGAAACGGCAGCTCTTGGCCTTCGATGATGATGGTGCTGCCGATCTGCGCCGCCGCGCCGAATTCTTTAGCCAGGCGGCGAATCGTTTCCGCCGCGATAGTGGTGACCGGCGCCATTTTCTCCGGCGTGTACTGCCGGACATGTTCTTTGAAGAGCGTGAAGGCGGTCGGATGCTCCTTGCCGCCCACGGCGAATCGTCCTTCGAGGGCGATGTCGCCGAATGCCGCATCATCAAAGGGCCGGGCACAATTCGCTTCCGCGTCCCACATGAGCGGCTTGCCGCTCTTCTCGTCGCGCAGGTAGTGGCCGTCGTCGGCGATCAGATAAGGGCCGTTGGTGTACTTGCGCAGGAATTCCTTGTCGTAGAGGCCTTCCTCATTGAGCAGAACGTGGATCATCGCCAACGCCAGTGCCGCGTCGGTTCCCGGACGAATCGGCAGCCACTCATGCGCCTTGGCGCCGGCGTTGATGCCGATCGGATCGACGACGATGAGCTTCATGCCCGCCATGCGGGCGTCGGCCATCTTCCGCGCCAGATCCATCGGCAGATGATTCGACACCGAGCCGTTCTGCGTGCCGAAGAGCATGAGATACCGGCAGTGGCGGACATCGGGCTCCCCGAACCAGGTGCCGTGGGTGAGATAGGTGACCGGGTGGAAGCCGTTGCCGCAGAAGTACGTGGAGCCGCTGCCCCACTGGTTTGGGGTGCCGAAGGCGGCGCACCAGGTGGACCAGAAGACGCCGGACTGGCCGCGGGTGTCGAAGCTAGACACCAGC
>JACPFE010000053.1 GCA_016183145.1 Deltaproteobacteria bacterium
AGGAGCAGCCGAGCTGGGAAGACTCCGCCGGGACCGAAGACGTTGTTGAGAGTCATGAAGAGGGCAAGGAATTTGTCGCGCCGGCGAAACCGACGCCCGAAGAACAGTGAGCGCCACCCGGCCGCGCAAGAGCGCCATGGAACGCAACCCAACCGACAATCAACTTAACCGGCGCATCGCGCGCCGCCTCGAAGAAGTAGCGCAGTTGCTGGAGGCCCAGGCGGGCAATCTCTACCGCGTTCAAGCGTATCGGCGGGCGGCTGAGACTTTGCGGCGCCTGCCGCGCTCCGCAGCGGAAATCGTTCGCCGGGAGGGCGAGCCCGGCTTGCGCCGGCTCCCCGGCATCGGCGAAAGCCTCGCGCGATCGATCGCCACACTGGTGCTTACGGGAAAGCTTCCCATGCTCCACCGGCTGCGCGGTGAAAGCGACGCGGGATTGCAGCTCGCCTCGGTGCCGGGAATCGGCAAGGCTCTCGCCGCGCGGCTGCACCACGACCTCGGCATCGAGACCCTGGAAGAACTCGAAGCCGCAGCCCATGACGGCAGGTTGAGACAGACCGCCGGCATCGGACGCAAACGACTGGCGGCGATCACCGACTCGCTTTCCGCGCGTCTCGGCCGCGTCCGACCGCTGCGGGCGATCCGTAAAACCGCCGAGCCCGCGGTTGCGGAGATCTTGGATGTCGACCGTGAATATCGAGAGAAGGCCGCCGCCGGCGCGTTGCGGATGATCGCCCCGCGCCGTTTCAATCCCAATCACGAGGCTTGGCTGCCGATCCTGCACGCGGTTCGCGGCGAACGCCACTACATGGCGCTCTTTTCCAACACCGCCCATGCGCACCAGATGGGAAAGACCAAGGACTGGCTCGTGCTCTATTACGATGGCCGCGACGGCGAACGGCAATGCACCGTCATTACCAGCCAGCGCGGCCCGCTTACCGGCAAAAGAATCGTTCGCGGACGCGAAGTTGAATGTTTGAGTTACTATCGTGAGATCGAGAGCAGGTCGACGCCGGCCGCAGGAGAAAGAGATAGAGAGCCGGCGCTGGGCCGCGCGGCTTCGAGGTGACGATGGCCCAACCGAAACGCCGCCACCGAACCGTCACCGTGCGCGAGATGGGAGTCGATGACATCCCGGCGGTTTATCGCCTCGGCCACCGCTTGTTCAGCACTCAGGAAGCCTCGACGTTCTACCGCACCTGGGATGCTTACGAAGTCACCAACAATTTCAATCAGGATCCCCACCTGACTCTGGTCGCCGAGACGCGCACAGGCGCGATTGCCGGCTTTGCTTTAGGGACCACCTACGAAAACGAATCGGGCGGCTGGAAGTACGGCTACATTTTATGGATGGGCGTAAGGCCGCGCTGGCAGGGCAGCGGCTTGGGAAGAGAGCTTTACCACGAGATGGAACGGCGCATGCACGAGGAGGGCGTGCGCATGACATTCGTCGATACCGCCCGCTCCAACACCGGCGCGATCAAATTCTTTAGGCGCATGGGCTATGGCAAACCGGAAGCCGAGGTCTGGATGAGCAAGCTGATCCAACGGACGCGCAAGAGCAGGAACAGCGAGCGGAGCGCAACGCCGGTTGCGCGGCGGTCCCATGCTAAATTGCGGCAGAAGATCGCAAAACGGCGGCGCAAGAGGAAACCGCTGCCGAAGTAATTTTCAATCGGCTATCGGCAACCCAAGCTAACCGACGGCGGAAACTCCCGCTTCTTGGCTTTCGAGGATCTTAATGACGTCCTCGTCGGAGACCTGCTCGAAATGCTTGAAAAACTGGCCGACGGCGTAAAATTCCACCGGCACCTTTAGGCAAACCATGGCGTCCGCCTCCTCGCGCATCGCCCGCGCCGCTTGCGCCGACGCCACGGCGACGGCGGCGACGAGCTTCTTCGGTTGGCGCGCGCGGATCGCCCGCAGCGCAGCGGTCATCGTCGAGCCGGTGGCGATGCCGTCGTCGATCACGATCACGATCCGATCCTTAGGATCGATCGGCGGGCGATGGGGCGTGTATTGGGCGCGCCGGTTGCGAATGATCTCGAGCTGCCGCCTTTTTTCCGCTTCCAAATAGCTCTCGTCGATGTCGTAGGCGTAATCCGAATAAAACACCTTGCCGCTTTCATCGATGGCGCCGATGGCCAATTCCGGCTGTGACGGATGGCCGAGCTTGCGCACCAAGACGACGTCCAACTCGCCGCCCAATGCCTCCGCGATGATCTTCGCCATCGGCACGGCTCCGCGCGGGATGCCCAAGACCAATGGATGCTTGTTTCGGTAATATGCGCTCAACCTGCGCGCCAAAAGTCGCGCCGCCTCTTCTCGGTTCTGGAAAATCATGTTCATCGCTCCTAGCGATTCAATGTTCAGGCTTTGATGTTCAACGTCCCCGCTCTACACCTTCCGCAGCTTCCTCGTTTTGCTCGATGAAAACCCGGAGCAGATCCGTGACCGAGATCATGCCGACCAGCTTCTGCCCATCCACCACGGGTAAAGCGCTGATGCGATAGGTTTCCAGTACCTTGGCGGCTTGCACCAGCGGCGCGTCGGGGGAAATCGTCATCGGATCCGCGGTCATCGCCGCCGTAACCCTTAAGTTCTCCGTATAGCGGCGAATCTCCTCCCCATGGCGAAACAGCGGATAGGCCGGCGCCACCTGACGGATATCCCGGTCGGTGACGATGCCGATAAGCTTATCCGCCTCGACCACCGGAATAGAGCGAATGTCGCGGCGGCGCAAGAGCCCGATGACTTTTTGCAGCGAATCCTGGGGGCCCACCGCCGTCGAATCGACGGTCATGCAGTCGCGCACCCGCAGCTTCGACGCCATTGCCTTTCCCCTCTCGGGCAGGCACGGGAATCCCATAGGTCTCATCCGGTCTTTACTGCTTCCGCTCGGCGGGCGACCCCATCCATTCGGGATCGATCGCCTGTATCGCCTCTTCCCTGAGCTTCGGATACGATTCCGCAAATCCGGGGTGATAGCGTTCCATGTACGTCTTGAGGATTTCGATCTCGATTTTCAGCGAGTCGATGGCCGCGGTGAGATCGATTTTCGCCTCGCGCATGAACGAAACCGCCGCTTCGAACTCCCTTTGCATCAAATGAAACCGCTGTTGGATGTCCGCATCCTGCATGGAACACCTCCGTCAAATAATGTCCCTATTCCGGTTCCCTCAGGCTCTTATGAACGCATAGGTCGTGCCAGCCGACTTTTGCTTTCTGCAGCGCAATCCTTCTCGCTTAAGAGACTGTGTCGCAATGTCATCCTGAGGCGATAGCCGAAGGATCTCGTCTTCGTAAGTGAAAGAAAATGCGAGATGCTTCGCTCCGCTCAGCATGACATCTATGGGATTTTCTCTCATTGCGACACAGTCTCTAACGGCGGAAATGTCCCTGACTCATTTGCGATAGAGCGTCGACAGGCTCAATCCCAAAAGGTCGGCGGCACGGATCTTGTCCCCCCCGGTCTTACCCAGTGTTCGTTCAATGTGGCTCTTTTCATAGAGCTCGACGGCCTTGAGCAGGTTATCTTCGCTGATGCCGTCGTCGGATTCGGCCTGCTGCCCCGGCAGGTCGGGGGGTGAAATCCACTCGCCGTTGCCGTCTCATCGTCGCGCTGTCCACGCCCTTGTAGGCCATCTTCATCTCCATATTATGCCGGTGAATGAGATGCTCGACCAGGCCGGGCAGGTCGTCGAGCCGGCGGCGCAGCGGCGGGATGTGAACTTCAAACACGTTGAGCCGATAGTACAGATCGTCGCGAAAGCGGTTCGCTTCGACTTCGGCCTTGAGGTCGCGGTTGGAGGCGGCGATGATGCGCACATTCACTTTGATCGGATTCGTCGCACCCACCGGCAACACCGACTTTTCCTCGAGGACACGCAAGAGCTTCGGCTGCAGACCGAGCGGCATTTCGCCGATCTCATCGAGAAAGATGGTGCCGCCGCGGGCGCGCTGAAACAATCCCTCCTGCGTAGCGATCGCCCCGGTGAAGGAACCTCTCACGTGACCGAACAATTGGCTTTCCAAAAGATTTTCCGGTATGGCGCTGCAGTTCACGGGAAGGAATACATTATCCTTGGAAAGACTGCTGGCGTGAATCGTGCGCGCGATGACCTCTTTGCCCACCCCGCTCTCGCCGGTGATCAACACCGTGGTCGGCGTCGGCGCGACTTTTTTTATCATCGCCATGATTTCATGCATCGCCTGGCTGCGTCCCAGCGGCCGATC
Source organism: Deltaproteobacteria bacterium (assembly GCA_016183145.1). GTDB lineage: Bacteria > Desulfobacterota > Binatia > UBA9968 > UBA9968 > JACPFE01. The sequence continues at coordinate 4,237 of JACPFE010000053.1, forward strand.
CGGACTGAAATGAATGTCAAGTTCTCGTCTTAATAATTGATTCTCCCACGCCAACTTCCGATGCGCCATGAGGAGCTGCACTTTGCGCAGCACGTCCGCGAAGATCAGCGGCTTGACTAGATAGTCCTGGGCGCCGAGCCGTATGGCCTCGACGGCGGTTTCCACGCTCGCATGGGCAGTCATGATGAGGACTAAGGTTTGCGGGGAAACATCGCGGATATGGCGCAGGACGGCGATCCCGTCCGCCCCGGGCATGGTGAGATCGGTCAGCACGACGTCGAGATCAAGCTGATCGACAAGAGCGATAGCGGCCTTGCCGTCGGCCGCCTCGTGGACTTCATACCCTTCCCCTCTCAACAGCTCGGCCAGACTCTCCCTGGCTGACTCTTGATCTTCGACAACTAGGACTGTTCCAGTCAATTTAGTGGCCCGCCTTATTTATTTTGCAAGAATGACAACCCGGCGGCAAGATATTTCCACCTGTGAGAAGTTTCCTGCGCATATTTTGAGAAAATGTCACTCGATCGTTTCATTAAGCAATATCAAAGCCACCGAGTAACCCAGCGAGTGGGCTAATTCCGCGGCAATTCGATGCGGAAGCTGGTCCCCTGCCCCGGCCGGCTTCGATAGGAGATTCCACCGCCGTGGGCAGTGACGATCTGTCGAACGATGACCAACCCGATGCCCGTTCCTTCTTTTTTGGTGGTCATAAAAGGTTCGAAAGCATCGACGTCCAAAGGAATGCCCACGCCGGTATCGGTGATCTCCAAGATAACCGTATCCTGTGTCGCGCGCGCTTCGATGGTGATCTTCCCACCCCCAGGCATCGCTTCCACCGCGTTCTTGAGCAGGTTGAGCAACACCTGCTTGATCTTATTGCCGTCGACCTTAACGGCGGGTAAGTCCGAAGAAACGGCCGTTTCTACTTGAATGTCACGCTCGACGAAGTCGGGTCCCTGAAGCTTGATAACGTCATCGATCAAGTTGCGCAGCTCAGTTGGCCGAAAATCGTATTTTTCCTTGCGCACAAATTCGCGAAATTGCCGGGTCAATTCGTTGAGACGGATGATTTCATCTTTGAGTCTCTTGACCGTCGCGCGGGTCTGATCATCCGTCGGATTGATCTGCCGGCTCAGGCGTTGCTCCAAGAGCTGGATGGTCAGAGACATCCCGTTGACGGGATTGGCGAGCTCATGTCCGATCTTCGCTGCCGTCGCGCCGATGGTGGCCAGCCGTTCGCTCTCCATCAGTTGGGCCTGCAATCTTTCCTTTTCCGAGACGTCGCGAATAAGCGCGGCAAAAGGGATATTCTCTTCCCCTTCCATTTCGCTCACTGAAATCTCGATGGGAAAAAGCTCGCCACCCTTTCGCTTGGCCGTGGTGGCGCGAACCCGGCCGATCGCCCGCGCCTCACGGGTTTTCTTGTAGCGCTCGATATATTTATCATGCTCCGAGGCGTAGGGCTCGGCCATAAGCGTGTTCACCTTCTGTCCGGCGATTTCCGCTCTGGCATAGCCGAACATCCGTTCCGCGGCCGGATTGAACATGACGATCCGCCCCTGCCGGTCGATGGACACCAGCGCGTCTTGCGTGGTCTCGATCAAAGTGCGCAACCAAGCCTCGGCCTTGCGCAGCTCGGTCACGTCGCGAAATATGACCTGAACGGCGGTCCCGCCTTCCCATGCCACCGGCGCAGCCACCGTCTCGACGTGGACGATCGAGCCGTCTAGACGGGTTCTCTCCTGAGCGCCGACCTGGCTTGGCAGCCCGGATTCTAAAGTCTTCTTATTGAGAGCTACGATCTCCGCCCGCAAGTTCGGCGGAACGCAATCAAACGCCGAGCGGCCGATCAAATCTTCGCGCCGGGCCGCGCCGAATAGTCGCATGACGGCGCTGTTGACATAAACGATGCGCCCTTGAAAATTTACCAACACGGCGTCGGGACTAAAGTCGACGAGGTGGCGATAGCGCTCTTCGGCCGCTTGCAGCCGCGCTTCGACCGCTTTGCGCTCGGTTAATTCAGTTTCCAGATCTCGGCGCGCGGAGTCGATCTCGCGCGTCCGGCTTTCGACGGCCGACGCCAGTCGAGCATCGCGAAAAGCAATCAGGTACGCCAGCAAGGTCAACAATAGAACCGCGCTCAGAGCGCCGGCGTCGAGAATCTTAAGCTCGCGCCCTATGGCGCCCGACCAGCCGTTGGTGGGTATCGCCGCCAACTCCCAATAAGCCTCGGGAAGGTTGATTCGATGGATGACCGGATCCGATTGGAAAACCGCGGGGGAGCCGAAGAACACGCGGCCCGCGCTGTCGCGCAGTGCCATCTGTAGGTTCCCCTTTTCGCTGACTCCGGCTTCTCTTAGAAGAGCTAGAACATCGACAGCGACGTTTATCAGCCCCCAAAACTCATCGTTACGGTAAACCGCGAGCCGCCCGACGACGCCAACACCACCGCGGCGCAAGTCCATAAGAGTGCTGATTACAATTCTGCGCGACTGCATCGCGCGAGCGACATCGGCGCGAACTTCCGGGCGGGGGTCGCTCAAAAGGACGTTCCCGAGGTTTTTTTCATTGTCCGCCAGAGGATAAACAAATCGCATCACCCCTCCAGGCGCCAGTGACACGCCATAAATCCCGCCAATAAACTCAATGCGTTCCCGCGCAAACGACTCGAAGTCGGCGCCAAAGGTTGTCGGCGAGGCATGGGTGTCGACGAATGCCTTCAACAAGGCTAGGAGTCCAAAGCGGCGGTTAAATTTTACGATTAGGTCGTTGGCAATGTGGTCTAACTCGGCCAGCACCTCTCCACGCTTTTCTGCCAGCAGTTTCTGGCGGTGCCAAGCGTGTCCGCTCCACCAGGCCCCGGCCAAAAACACCGCAGCCAATGCTGCCGCAGCCAGTGCTTTACGGCGGGGATCGGTAAGTTGAGCAATCCACCAATGGCCAATCATGGAAATGTCATGTCACACAGTATCTTATTCCCATTCTCGCGAGGGGATTTCAAATCGAAATGGCGAGAATGACGCAGGGGCTCCAATGATGACCCCGGCCCAGGCATTCAATGGTATTTTGAAAGCGCCCATTATTCCGTTGGTTGCCTGGAATTCTTGCAGTTCTCGGAATCCTGGCCGAAGTGTTACGTTTTCAATGTCCCCATTTTAATATAAGCTAGCGACATCATTGACAATCAGTACTCAGATCTGCCAGGGGAATGGACATCGCATGCTGGCACCGACTTTGCTCTATCATCCTATAGGGCAATTTCCGGAAATCGTTGACGGGAGGACTCTATGGCATCGGAAACCGAACTCTTTTACCTGGTGCTGCTTGTACTCCTCACGCTGATCATCCATCTGATCCTTTCGAGAGGGGACCACCACAGAGACGGACAGTAACATCGGTAGGAAACGCCGGGAAAATAGTAGGGCCATTTACCGTTGAACGTTACCATTTTTTTCCTTGGCTTTCCTTTCGACCTCACTCAGGGCCTGGAACTTTGAACATGCTTCTCGCAAGATTCATCATCCGGCAGCGGGCAGAATCGTCTCAGGATTTCGTCTCGACAACTGAATCGGTAGGGAAAGCGATGCTGGTAAGCGGAGCGCACGACAGCATTTAGCTCCTCTAAAGGCAGCTCGATATCGTTCCTTTCGTTCCATTCCAATAGCTTCTCGCGGGTTTCGTCTGCGCTTAAGCCGAGAAGTCGTAGCTCCGATGCGAGCCGGATCGCGCAGTTATTTCGCTGGCCCGGCTCGATGTGGCTTTGCCAAATAGCTTGCGCGCCGGCGCAGGGGAATTCGATCCGAGCCAGATCGACCGGACGGTGAAAACGATAGGCAAACGGCTTGCGCGTGATTGTCTTGACCTGGCGGCGAATATGCTGGTAGAAACGCGCAGCTTCCCGGTTTTCGCCTACCGCCACCCGCGAAACAAAGCCCGTTTCATCAGTGAGCGCGAGCGCACGGCGCGATCGCGCATGAGCGCGAACCTTCTCCACCGTCATACGCCTCAATTCATCGAGGGTTAGAATGACCTTGTTGAGTTTGGATTTTTCATGAACCGTATTCGGCAGGCGCAGCAAGCGCACCCGGTCTTTGATCGTCAGGTCTAGGGTTTCGCGCAGGGGTTGCGGCAGCTCCTGGGCCAGGTGGCGCCGCATGGCATCGAAGATCAGCGGCAGACTCTTCGACGGCAAGAGCTTGCCGAAAAGACGGGTATCGAGCATCAAATGAAACCCCTTGGCGCCGCTGAAATAGACTTGCAGCGCGTTGGGATCGATGGACCAACGCTCGATAAAGATGGAACTCAGCAGCCTTGCGGCCTCAAGAGCGGGCGTCAGTTCCTGGTGGTCCAGGTCGATGGGAAAAAACGGCGCCCAAACTTTGCCCTCATAGCCCGAGATGCTGGGCGATGAATATTTTGCTTGCGCGCTCATGTAGCTGAGGACTTCGTCGGAAAAGAAAAAATAGGTCGCATAGCAGCCGTAGTGGTCGAAGTTCTCAACCAGGGCCGGGACATCGGTGACGGGAACGACGTGGTTGCGAAACCCTTTCTGGTAATGGGCGGCAAAGTCGACGAGGTGAAATTTCCGCATAAAAGAAGTATAACGCGCCGTTTCAATTAGTCGAAATGATCTCGACAGGATTTTCTCAATCGCGCAAACGACAGCCGTCACTCTTGGCATTTCTGAAAAGGAAGCTCGTCTCGCACTTACCGCGCCTGAGTGTTTCAACCGGGTTGGAGATTCATCCTTAATGGCATGAGTCCTGCAGATTCCTTCAAAAGGAAAGGCTTATTATGCGGAGTACTCGTCCGCTAATCCGCAGTAGGACACCAACGATGATCGCGGAAAGCAATAAGGGAAATCCCCAAGAAGGGATTTTGACGAGCATTCGCGCGGCCCTGGAAAAAGACACGCGAATAAACCTGCACCGCTATCCCATTAGCTTATCCTTCCAGGACGGAGATCTGGTCGTCGAAGGCGAGGCCGAGAACATTATGGCCAAGAAGCTGGCCTTGGAGATAGCGGGAGGAGTTCGCGGATTCCACCCTATCGTCGACCGGCTGAGAGTTACGCCGGCTGAACCGATGGGCGACGCGGAAATCCGAGATCATGTCCTGAAGGTTCTACTCCAAGAATCGGCATTCGAGCGCTGTTTCCTCTACAGCCGGGTCGGCGACGGTCTCGAAACTCTCTACCGGGACGTACCGGACGCCGCTGGTTCCATCGTCGTGGAAGTCAACGACGGTGTGGTGACGCTCAACGGCGAAGTGCCCAGCCTTTCTCACAAGCGCCTCGCCGGTGCTCTCGCATGGTGGGTGCCCGGGTGCCGCGACGTCGTCAACGGCCTCGAAGAAGTGCCGCCTGAGGAAGATAACGACGACGAGCTGACAGATGCGGTGCGCCTGGTCTTGGAAAAAAACCCCTTCGTCAACGCCACCAAGATTCGCGTGCACTCGAAGGATTGGATCGTCACCTTGGAAGGCCTCGTACCCAACGAAACCATGAAGCGGATGGCTGAACGCGACGCCTGGTGCGTTCTTGGCGTGAAGCGGGTGGTTAACAAAATAGCAGTCCGATGGTGACCCTGGGGAGGGGACGGCATGCCGACATACGAGTTTCGCTGCGAGAAATGCAAGAAGGTTTTCGAACAGATCTGGTCGCTCGCCGAGTACGATAAGCGGGTCAAGGAGAAACGCAAGTGTCCACGGTGCGCCAGCACGCGAGTCGTCCGGTCGCTTTCGGTGGTGCAGGTGAAAACCTCGAAGAAGAGCTGAGACCGGCCGTTCTTGCAATCCCGGAGGATTACGAAGCAATGGATTTCCCCACAAGCGCAATGACTCTGGACAAAACCGTGGCAGAGGTCATGACCACCGATCTCGTGACCCTGAAACTTAACGACACCCTCAGGCTCGCTGATGACCTGATGAATCTCGCCAAGCTGCGCCATTTTCCGGTTTTGGACAATGCCAAAGTAGTCGGACTGGTGAACCAGACCGATCTCCTCCATGCTTCGATGCGCTCGCTGGCACATCACCCTAAAAACACGCTGCGCCACGCTCTCGGTATGGTGGTTGTTAAAGACGTCATGAAACCGGCGCACACGGTGTCGGTCGGGACAAGCATTCAAGATGCCGCTGGGCTGATGGTAGAGAAAGGAATCGAATCTCTACTCGTGTTGGACGGAGAAAGGCTGGTCGGGCTCGTCTCACGCACCGATTTGCTGCGCGAGCTCGCCCGACGATAAGCGGGCGAGTCCGGAAAGGGGGATATCATGCTCGTCGGTAACCGCATGACCAAACGGCCGGTCACAATCACTTCTGAGGAACTGCTCAGTCAAGCCAAAGAAAAAATGGCGGCGGGCCGTTTCCGCAGGTTGCCGGTGGTGAGCGACGGCAAGCTGACGGGCATCGTCACCGAGCGCGACCTGCGGCAGTATGCCGGGGTCCTCGACCACACCAAGGTCAACGCCGTCATGACTGAAAAGCCGATTACCGTCGGTCCCGAGGCAATGTTGGAGGACGCTGCCGACATCATGCTCAAAAACCAGATCGGCGGGCTACCGGTACTGCGCCAGGGCCAGCTCGTGGGAATCATCACGACCAGCGACGTCATGAAAGCCTTTCTCGACTTGATGGGGGCGTCGGAAGGTGCCAGCGCGCGAATCGATTTTACCCTCGAGGGGGAGGAACGTAGCCTGGTCGAAGCCTCGCGAATCGTCGCTCGAGAGGCGGGCGATATCCTGGGCGTCGGAACCTACCGGGAGAAATTCGGCGCCAACCCGGTTTGCTACCTGCGCGTCCTTTCCCGCAACGCCGATGCCATTGCCAAGGCACTGCGGCAAAGCGGCTTCGACGTCTTGGGCGTGCACCGGACAGGCACGGAAACAAGGATGAAGGCGGAGGGATGAAGACTGAAAAAACGCAACCTCTATTGGTAACTGGGCTTTGCCTGTCTTAGTTTTTTTATTCAGGAGGTTAAAGATGTCATTGGTTCATTTCTGCCAAAAACCGCTGGTTAAAGTCTCGCCGAACTGCGTCATCACTGAGGCCTGCCGCTTGATGGAGCACAATAATGTCGGCTGTCTGGTCGCCGAGCAGGATGGAAAGCTGCGCGGCATCGTGACCGATCGAGACATCGCTTTGAAGGTCGCCGGGGCGCAACGAGACCCGCGTGCGACCAGGGTCGAAGACATCATGACCCGCGATCCGATCCGGATTTCTGTGAACTCGGACCTGCATCATCTAACTGCGCTGATGCATGCCTATCACGTGAGACGGGTGCCCATCGTGGACGGCGCCGATACCCCTCTGGGAATCGTCACGATGGACGATCTCATCGCCCTGTTGAGCGAAGAGATGTCCGAAATCGGCAAGACCATCTCGGAGGAATTTTCACGCGGCAGCGCGTAGCGCACCGCGAGCGGAATAGACGGCAATGGCCGGCAGCGGGGCTGGCCAAGAGAAAGGGGGGCGGTTCAGCCATGGAAACGCTTCGCAGCGAAAAAGATCCGATCAATACATTGGTCCGCATCCCTGTCAACGGCGTCGAGTTGGAAGGGGCGCTGGTCATCCCGTCGAGCGCTCGGGGCGTCGTGCTCTTCGCCCACGGCAGCGGCAGCAGCCGCCACAGCCCGCGAAACAACTTCGTGGCCGAAACGCTGAGAGCCGCGGGAATCGGCACCCTGTTGATGGATCTCTTGACGAAGCAGGAAGATGCCATCTACCAGACCCGTTTCGATATCGATCTTTTGACCTGGCGGCTGGAGCGCGCCACCCAGTGGCTGATGGAGATGCCGCGGGCACAGTGGAGCCCAACGGACAAGCCCGTGGCACCTTCCCGTACGCCTGTGGGGCGGAATCCTGAGCAAGAGCCCCCGGCCAAGGCCGGGGATCGAGTCGAAGGGTCGCGGGACATCGGCTATTTCGGCGCCAGCACCGGCGCGGCGGCGGCGCTGAACGCCGCGGCGACCTTCGGCTCGACCATCGGCGCCGTGGTATCGCGCGGGGGCCGGCCCGATCTGGCGATGGCGGCCCTCGGCTCGGTGCAAGCGCCGACCTTGCTGATCGTCGGCGCTCTGGATGATGTGGTGATCGAGCTCAATCGGAAGGCGTATGAAAGACTCAAACCAGAAAAACATCTGGCAATCGTCCCGGGCGCGACCCACCTGTTTGAGGAGCCGGGAACCCTGCAAGAAGTGGCGCGTCTGGCTGCGGCATGGTTTAGGCGGCATCTCGGAGCGCAGCGGGCCGCTGATCGAACCGTGGAGCCCCACGGGCGGGCCCGTGGGGCGGATTCCTGAGCAAGAGCCTCGGGCCAAGGGCCGGGGCTCGAGTCGAAGGGTCGAGGGAAAGTTTCCGTCTAAACTTCAGGCGCGTGACCGACGAAGCTAAGCAGGCCAGAGCGCCTGGGGATCGCTCCTCATCAGCATCTCGCGGATTTCCCTGCGATGTTTTTTCCCCTCTTCGTACATGCGCTCCAAGACTTCGCCGACTCCCGGAAGCTCGGGCTGAATCTCCCTGATCTTGTCCAATAGTTCGTCAGCGCAGCGCCGTTCGGCTTCCATA
>JACPFE010000277.1 GCA_016183145.1 Deltaproteobacteria bacterium
AAATAATGGGCCGCAAAGAATTCTTTCGGGTCATTGACCAACAGACCCAATTGCGAGTTACTGTAGTTACCGACAAAGGGCGCGTGACGAGATTCATGGTCCAACTGGAAATTCTATTAGCGGATGACTGGAGCCCGGTGGCTCGTTATGATACTCACCACGGATTCGCCCACTTGGACGTATTGCACCGTCACGGCACAACAGATAAAATTCGAATGGTTGCGAAGGATTTCAATGAGGCCCTGCACATAGCTTTTGCCGACCTCGTGACAAATTGGGAGCGTTACGTCGAAACGTATATGAAGGAATCTTAAGATGAAACGAAAAGAGCTGGCTTACAAAAATCTCGCTCTTGGAGTGGAGTTTGACAAGTACATGATTGAGCACCCCGAGATCCTTAACAAGATCCCCAGCCGGTCGACCATGGTGTTTCTACCTGAATACGATAGAGAACTTTATGCCGCCAATGTCAAGCTGGCACGAGAGAGAATGTCAGCGGGCGAAAAAATCGTTTTCATTCGCCTCAAGAAACTTGCCTCGCCAAAATCGCGAATTATTCGACCCCGAGTCGAGTACGCTGAATCCGCGTGATCCATTTCCGGTGTCCAGGGTCGCCCGGAGTCGGCGCAGTCTGCGAGCGGCTTAATCGATCCTGCGGGCTGGCTTCACCCCATCTCAATCTTCCCCCGTCGGAGACTGTGTCGCAATGTCATCCTGAGGCGACAGCCGAAGGATCTCGTCTTCGTAAGTGAAAGAAAATGCGAGATGCTTCGCTCCGCTCAGCATGACATCTATGGGATTTTCTCTCATTACGACACAGTCTCTCGAGGGGGAAGAAGCTTTTCGGACATGTAGGATAGGTGGAGCGAAGCGATAACCATCAAACGATATTCCCCAGTCAATACCGATGCTAAAGCGTCGGCCTTCGTTTGTGCCACTCCGTCGCCTGCTCGTAGGCGTAAGCGACCCGGAAGCAGGTCGCTTCCTCAAACGGTCGTGCGGCGATTTGAAGGCCAATGGGTAGATTGCCTGAGGTGAAGCCGCACGGCACCGAGATCGCCGGAAGGCCGGTGAGGTTGAAGGGGTTGGTGAAATTGGGGCGCAGGTTTTGTTCGTTGGGGTCCATGCTTTCGAACGCCTCAGGTGGGCGAGGCGCGGACGGCGTTGCAAAGACATCGACGCAGGTGAAATTCGCGCAGATTTGATCGTTCAATACGGATCGCGCGCGTTGGGCGGTGATGTAATCCGCCGCGCTGAGAAAAGCGCCTTCGAGCATTCGGCGTCTTACCGAGCTGCCGAACTTCATCGGCGTGGCCTGGAGAGTTTTCTCGTGGGTGGCGTACGCTTCGCAAACCAAGATAGTTTGATTCGCCTTGCGGGCGATTGAAAAAGCTTTGCCGTCGATTTCGACGATGACGGCACCGAGACTTTCCAAGATCTTCAGAGCAGCGTTGAAAACCGCCTCGGTTTCCGGATCGGTTCCTTTGTTTTCATCGAACCAGTAGGCGCGCGGCACGCCGACGCGCAGGCCTTTGATCCCGTCCTTTAATTGAGCGCGAAAGTCCGGCACGGCGACATTCGCTGAAGCCGGATCTTTGGCGTCGTAGCCGGCGATGGCTTGTAACAAAATGGCGCAGTCTTCGACGCTGCGCGCCATCGGTCCGGCGTGATCCAACGACCAGCTGAGCGGGACGACGCCGTAGCGGCTGACGCGGCCATAGGTCGGTTTGATGCCAACGACGCCGCAGTGGGACGACGGTGTGCGGATGGAACCGCCGGTGTCGGAGCCGAGCGCGCCGTAGCAAAGCGCTGCGGCCAGCGCCGCGCCTGAGCCGCTGCTCGACCCGCCGGGGATATGCGCCGTGTTCCATGGATTTTTCACGGCTGGAAAGGGAGCGTCGACCGATGGCCCGCCGAAGGCAAACTCGTGCATGCCGAGTTTACCGAGCAGGATCGTGCCCGCTTCTTGCAGCTTCGCTACGGCAGTCGCGTCGTGATCGGGTGTCCAATTCTCCAGCACGGCGGAGTGGCAGGTCGTGCGAATGCCTTTGGTCATGTAGAGGTCTTTGAGCGCAATCGGTATGCCGTGCAGCGGCCCGCGATCGTTGCCGGAATGCAGTTCCTTCTTCGCCTCCCCCGCTTGCTTGAGCGCGCGATCGGCGGTGACCGTAATGAAGCTATGCAGCTTGCCGTCGATGGCCTCGATCCTAGCGAGACAAGCTTTGGTCAGCTCTAGCGGTGAAAATTCCTTGCGCCGTAGACCGGCGGCAGCTTCGGAGATGGTGAGGTAGCTGAGATCGTCGGCGGTCATGGCGGCGAGACCTTATCTACTTTCAGCGCTGTGAATGTGGCGGCAGGCTCGGTGGCGTCGGACAGAAACTGGCGAAGCTCGGCCGCCTGCTTGCGCGCGCGGTTCACCCCAGGCAGCAGCTTTAGTAAGTCATCGTCGGCGAGCTCTAACCCGGCTTGCAGCGCCTTCGCGCGCAATTCATCAAATGTGATATCCGTCGCCATCTAATGCCTTGTGGAAGCGACGCTTAACGCAAATTCCCCGTATGCCCCAGCGAATAACGCCCCGGTTGCGGCCAGACGGTGAGGCCGTGGGGTTCGGTCTTAACCGGGATGCTTTTGACGCTACCCGATCTCGTGTCGACGGCGTAGACGACGTTGTCGAAGCGGCCGGAAAGCCATAACGTTTTGCCGTCGATGCTGACGTTGCCCATGTCGGGGCTACCACCGCCGGGAATCGGCCAGGTCTTGACGACCCTGCGCGTTGAAAAATCCAGGACGGTGATGCTGCCTTTGCCGCCGGGTTTGTTGAAAACTTGGTTCGAGCCCCGGTTGGCGATGTAGAGCTCTGTGCCGTCGCGGCTCGGGTAGAGTCCATGGGTGCCCACGCCCGTGGCGATGAAGCCCAGTTCCGTGAACTTGTCCCCATCCACTAAAAATAGGCCGTCCGCCTTCATGTCGGCGATGTAAAATATCTTGCCGTCAGGCGAAACGCGGACGTCCTGGGGCATTTTCCCCTTGGAGGGCTTGAGATAGCCGGCGACCTTGCGCTCGACGAGATCGATTTTTGCGAGCGTACCGGTGAATTCGCAGGTGAAGATCGCGTAGCGGCCGTCGATGGCAAAGTCGGCGTGATTGATGCCGCCGCACTTCGGCGTCGCGATGGAATATTTGAGCGCCATGGTGTGCGGATCGCGGAAGTCGAGCCGCTTATGCGCTTCGGCGACGATGATGGCGGCGCCGCCGTCGGGCGTGAAATACATGTTGTAGGGATCGTCGACGGCAATCGGCGCGCCGGGTTTTCCGGTCAGCGGATCGATGGGCGTGACGCTGCCGTCAGTGCGATGCTCGGCGTTGTTGTTCACCCAGAGCGTTTTCAGATCCCACGACGGCACAACATGCTGCGGATGGATGCCCACGGGATAGCGATCGACGACCTTGAAGGTCGCGGGATCGATGACCGCCACGTCATTGGATTTGCGATTGGGCACGTAGACGCGCGATAGATGCTTGGCGACCGCCGGGCTGAGTTTTTCCGATCGGGTCTCGCTGTAAAGATTGTTCGGATCGACGACCGGCGGCATACCGGGGACGGTTTTGATCGTCCTTGGCGCGGGCTCCGCGGCGAAGGCGTACGTCCAAGAGCAGAGAAGAACCGAAATCGCAACAAATAATACAAATGCCCACGTCTTACTTTCTCGGCGCTCTGCCCTCACCTTAACCCTCTCCCTGGAGGGAGAGGGAAGGGAAATGTGTCGGTGTATCTTCATGGTGCCACTAACGCGACAAAAAGTGGAGTGGCGGGCGTGCCGGGTTAAGCGGCGTCTTTTTTCTTTTTGCGGATCGCCCAGTAGACGTTCTCCGGTTTGAGCGGCAGATCGTAAACCCTCACTCCCACCGCGTCAGTGACCGCGTTGCCGATCGCCGCTGGCGTCGGCGCGAGGCCGGGCTCGCCCAACCCTTTGGCGCCGTACGGCCCCTCGGGTTCGGGACACTCGACGACGATCGGAATTAGCTCGGGCGTGTCCAGCGACGTAACCAGATGATAATCGAGAAAGGAAGGGTTGCGCACCTTGCCGGTGTTGTCGATGACCAACTCTTCATGCAAAGCAGATCCGATACCCATGACGACGCCGCCTTCGATCTGCGCGACGCAATTCAATGGATTGATCGCCTTGCCGACATCATGGGCGGCCGACATGCGCAAGACGCGGACGCGGCCGCTCTCTTCGTCCACCTCGACCTCGGCGGCCTGGGTCGCGTACATGTAAAACGCCGAGGCGTGGTCGCTGTGGCCGGTTTCGAGATCCAAATCTTTGCCGATCTCGTAGGTGTAGGAACCGTCGCCGCGCACCTTGCCGTGGATGCCGAGCTTTCTGCGCACCACTTCGCCGATGGGCAACGCCTGCTGGGGCTGGTCTTTGAGAAAAACTTTGCCGTCGGCGTAGCCGAGGTCCTGCACCTTGGCCTCCAACATCGGGCCGGCCGCTTCCATGATCTGTTCGCGCGCGTGGATCGAGGCGCGGCGCACGGCGTTGCCCATGTGATAAGTGCTGCGGCTCGAGGTGGTCGAGGCGTCGAAGGGGATCACATCGGTGTCCAGTTGGTGCATGTGAACTCTTTCCAGCGGGACTTTTAACTCTTCGGCGGCGACTTGCGAGAGAATCGTATTGCAGCCCTGGCCGATCTCCACCGTGCCAGCGAGCACGGTGACTTCACCCTTGGCGTTCACCAGCACGCCCGCAGCCGATGTCGTCGGCGAGCGCGTCGGTTTTTGAATGCAAGCGAAGCCCTTGCCGATCTTGACGCCGGGTTTGGCCGTTTTCGTCGGCTTGCCCCAGTCGATCGCCTCGGTTGCTTTGACGAGCGTCTCTTTGAGACCGACGGCATGGAGCTGCTCGCCCCAGTACGAGATGTCGCCCTCGACGAACATATTTTTCATGCGAATGGCGATGGGGTCCATGCCAAGGCGTTTGGCGATCTCGTCCATCTGTTGCTCGCCGGCCCAGGCGCCCTGGGGAATGCCGTAGCCGCGATAAGAACCGGCCACCGGCTTGTTGGTATAGACCGCGTAGCCATCCACTTTGACATGCGGGATGCGGTACGGACCCGGCGCGGGTAGGCTGCCACGGATACACACCGTCGGACTTTTCTCCGCGTAGGCGCCGGCGCCCCAGTAGATCGTCATCGCCCGCGCCATCAGCGTGCCGTCTTTTTTCACGCCGGTCTTGGAATAGACCACGGCCTCATGGCGCGTCAACGTCGAGATGAAAGTCTCTTCGCGGTTGAACTTCACACGCACGGGTCTGCCGTTGGTGTGAAACGCGAGGGCGACGGCGATCGGTTCGACTTTGAGACCGCCCTTGGAGCCGAAGCCGCCGCCTTGGAGCGGGTTGATGAAGCGGATTTTTTCCTTGGGCATGCCGAGCGCCTCGGTGATCTCATGGAGCGCGCGGAACGGCGCGTCGTTGGCGACCCAGATCGTCAGCCGCCCCGATTCCTTGTCGAACTGCGCGTGGGCCGAGTGCGGTTCCATGGCGGCGTGCTGAATGATCGGCACGAAGTAGCGCTCCTCGACAATCACGTCGGACTGCTTAAAGCCAATGTCCACGTCGCCGGTGCGCAGCTTGAAGTGCTCGGCCACGTTCGGCGCCGCGCCCTTTACGATGAAGTCAGCCTTGCGATACTTGCCGAAGTCCTCGTGGATCTCCACGCAGCCCGGCTTGCAAGCCTCTTCGGGATCGGTGTAGACGGGCAGATCTTCGTATTCGACTTCGATCAGCTTCACCGCGGCCTCGGCCGTGTCTTCGTCCTCGGCGGCGACGGCGGCCACCGGCTCGCCGATACAGCGCACTTTGCCCTGGGCCAGAAAAGGTTTGTCCTTGACGGTCTCGCCGTGCGTCCACGGCGCGTCTTCAGCGGTCACGACGGCGACGACGCCCGGATAGGCTTTGGCTTTTTCCGTGTTGATCCGTTTGATTCTGGCGTGGGCCTTGGGGCTGAACAGCGTTTTCCCATAGAGCATGTCGGGCAGCACCAGGTCGTAACCGTAAACCGCCTGGCCAGTGATTTTTTCTTCCGCGTCGACACGCTGAATCGGTTTGCCGACGGCTGTCAGTTCGGACATCTCTAACTCCTCATGGATGGTTCAAGCCGTTCAAGACGATCGAACCGTTCCAGCCCCCACCTCTTTCCTCCCCCGCGTCGCGGGGGAGGATGTAAGGAGGGGGTCGAACGACTTGAACAGAGCGAAGCGATTGAACGACTTGAACGTGTTGAACCTCTTCATCTGTTTCTTAAGAGGGCGGCGGCGTCTTGGACCGCCTGGACGATCTTGGCGTAGCCGGTGCAGCGGCACAGGTTGCCGGCGAGCGCAAAACGAATCTCTTCTTCGCTCGGGTTCGGATTTTCATCGAGCAGCGCCTTCGACATCATCAACATGCCCGGGGTGCAGTAACCGCACTGGGCGCCGCCGTCCTGTAAGAACGTTTTCTGAATCGGATGCAGCTCGGGGCCGATCTTGAGCCCTTCGATGGTCACGATCTCCGCGCCATCCAGCTCGCCGGAAAGCACCAGGCAGGAATTCACCGGCTTGCCGTTCAAAAATACAGTGCAGGCGCCGCAGTCGCCGGTGCCGCAGCCTTCCTTGGTGCCGGTGACGCCGATCTCGTCGCGCAGCAGGTCGAGCAGGAGACGGTGCGTGGGGACGTCGCGGCTGATGCTCTTGCCGTTCAGGCTGAATTGAATGTTCATTTTCATTAGAATGCCGTCATGTAGGGGCGACCGGCCGGTCGCCCCTACGAAAACATTTCAATATCTTCTCTCCCGCCGCTCCACCCATGACTTCGCCGGCCCAGCGGCGGCATTGAGCAGGGCGCGCTTGGTCATGGCGCCGACCATGGCGCGGCGATAATCCGCCGAGGAACGGACATCGCTGATCGGTTTGGCTTCTTCCGCCGCGATCTGTCCAACCTTTTCCGCCAGCGTTTCCGTCAATGTCTGACCTTCGAGGGCGGCTTCCGCCCGCTTGGCGCGCAGCGGCGTCGGCGCCACCGCGCCCAGGACGATGCGCACGCCTTCACATTTCTTGTCTGAGGCACCGAGATTGTACGCGACTGCGACGCCGACGTAAGCCAGGTCCATCATTTCACGCGGCGAAAATTTTATATATTCGCCGACGAGCCGCGGGCCGGTTTTGGGTATCGTAAGCTCGATCAGAATCTCGTCGCTGGTCATGACCGTCTGGCCGGGACCGCGAAAGAATTCTTCCAAGGGAACGGTGCGGTCGCCGTTCGCGCCGACAATCTTTGCCGTCGCGTTCAGCACGATCAAGGCGGGCGCACCGTCGGCCGAGGGCGTCGCGTTGGCCATGTTGCCGCCGACGGTGGCGCGGTTTCTGATTTGAATCGAGCCGACTTCGGCGGCGCTCTGGGACAGAAAGGAATATTTTTTTGTGATGAGCGGCGAGGTCTCGATCTCGCGCATGGTCGTCAGCGCGCCGATCGTAATGCTGCCGTCGCTTTGCTCGCGGATGCCCGAAAGGCCGGAGATTCGTTTCAGGTCGACGATATACTTCGGCACCAACCCCTTTTCCTTCATGGCGATGACCAGGTCGGTGCCGCCGGCGAGAAAACGGCCGCCGGGGCCGTTTTCTTTAAGTAGCCGGCTCGCTTCTTGAAGCGAAGCCGGTTGGTAGAATTCAAAGGGTTCGGTGCGTTTCATAGAACAGTGCTGAGTGCTGAGTAACGAGTGCTGAGGTATAGTAACGGTTAGAAATAAGTTTACACACCCCTCACCCTCGCCCTCTCCCGCAAGGGGAGAGGGAACCTAAGAAATCTCCCCTCCCTTGACGGGAGGGGATTAAGGGGAGGGTGATTTATGTTACCATATTTGCCTCAGGACTCAGCACTCGTTACTCAGGACTTCAAACCAGCGGTTTGAGCATGCGGCCGATCGGTTTGCCGCAGGGCTCGCCGTCGCGCATCTGCACGTGGCCGCGTACGATGGTCAGCACCGGCATCCCTTTGACTTTCCAGCCGTGCCACGGCGAGGGTTTGTTCTTGCTGTGGAGCTTGCTCACGTCGATGGTGCCTTCCTTATCCATGTCGATGACCGTGATATCGCCGTCGGTGCCGAGGCGGATCGCGCCTTTTTTCGGAAAGACTTGCCACACCCGCGCCGGGTTCTCACAGGCGACTTTGACGTACTGGTTGAGCGTCAGCCGTCCTTTATTCACTTCGGTCAAAATTAAAGGCACGCCCGTCTCGACACCGCAGAAACCGGAGATGCAATCCCAAATCGCCGGCTTGGTGAGTTTGCCGTAGAGGTCCGAGCCTTTTTCGTCGAGCGTGTGCGGCGAGTGGTCGGTGGCGATGGTATCGACGAACCCCTCACGCAGGCCCTGCCAGAGCACGTCGGCGTGGTCCTTGGTGCGCACCGGCGGGTTCATCTTGAGCAGCGAACCGACGTTGTCCATGTCGTTCGGTTCACGCAGGAGATAATGGGGGCCGGTTTCCGCCGTAACCCGGAGTCCCCGCGCCTTGGCGTCGCGCACCATGAAAGCGGCCTGCTTGGAGCTCATGTGGAAGACATGCAGCTTGGTGCCGAAGGTCTCGGCGAAAAACAGCGCGTGGTGCACGGACTCCGCCTCGCAGATATCCGGACGTGACGCTTCCCAATAGCGCGGGTCGTTCTTGCCTTCGGTTTTGAGCTTGTTGGTGCAGTAGGCCATGATCTGGCGGTTCTCGGCGTGGATGCCCAGCGGCAGCTTCGACTGCGCGATGTAGTCGAACGCCTCCATGCACATGCCGTCGTCCGGGAAGGGCAGGTTGCCGATGGTCTCGCCAAAGAAGATCTTGAAACCGATGGCGCCGGCGCCGGCCATGGGCAGAATGTCTTTCGTGTTGGTCTGCACGACGACCCCGGTGACGCCGAAATCGACCAACGATCTCGCTTCGCCGAGCTGCTGCTTGACCTTCACCTGCTCCGCGTCCGCGGTCGGCGGCACGGTATTGGGCATGTCGACGACCGAGGTGATACCGCCGCACACCGCCGCCGTGGAGCCGGTCTGAAAGTCTTCCTTATGGGTCATGCCGGGTTCGCGAAAGTGAACGTGGCCGTCGATGATTCCGGGCAGGATGTGTTTCCCTTTGACGTCGATCTCTTCTTTTCCCTGGGGCAGTGAATCGTTGGAGCCGATGGCGGCGATTTTCTCGTTCGTGATCGCCACGCCCCCTTTGAAGGTTTCATTGGGCGTCACCACCCAGCCGTTTTTGATGACTAAATCTGCTGCCATTTTTTTCTTCCTTTCTTCCTTCGGTTTGTTTCTCTTAGTCGATGGTCTCGGCAACGCGCAGGTCGCGGATTGCCTGGCGCTGTCTAAGATCGGATGGCGTGTTACTCTTACCTTCCTGAATATGCGCGCGAATCACCCGTACGGCGTCCTCGGCCCTTCGACTCGAGCCCCAGCCTTGGCCGGGGGCTCTCGCTCAGGGTTCCGCCCCACGGGCGTAGTGGAAGGTGCCACGGACTTGCCCGTGGGTCTTCACCGCAAAAGCTTCCATCGCTTCGCGCAAATCATAAAGCTCTTCGGCCTCTTGCATTCTAATTTCTTTGCAGGTAAAACCCCGATTCGGTAGATAAGGAAACATAGCCTTACTGTACCAGCCGAGTCAATGCCTCGCGCACCGGAGTACGGCTCACGCCCAGGCGTTCGCTCAGATGTTGATGGTGCAGCTTTTGGCCCGGCATGACCTCGTTGGACAAGATAAGGTTCTTGTTTTGGTTGTAGACGCGGCCGGAGAGGTTTTCGGAAGCGCGCGTTTTGACCGGGCGGAGCGCGTGAGGCATTGCGGTTTAGAGTTGCATGAAAAAATTTATGCAAAAAATTATGAACGCGAACCTATCCGATCCAAACCGGGTTGTCAATCAGCGGGTTTTTATGCTTGAAAAAAATAATCATAAGTGCTATGCACGCCCGGAGTTATAAAAACAGAATTTAATTGCGGCATCGCCGCTAAAAAATCCTTGTCAAGGAGGCATTGTGGCACAGATCAAATTACAGGCGACCGGTTTACGGCACGAGTACTATCAGCCGCGAACCGGCGGTAGGTTGCTGGCGTTGGATAATATCAACCTCCACGTCGAGGACGGCGAGTTCGTCAGCATCGTCGGCCCCAGCGGCTGCGGCAAGACCACGTTTATCAATCTCTGCGACGGCCTGCTCAAACCGACGGCGGGGAAGATCGATATCGATGGCAAGCAAGTAACCGGGCCCGGCAACGATCGTGGCATGGTGTTTCAGGATTCCTGCTTGATGCCCTGGCGCACGGTGTTCAAAAACGTCCTCTTTGGTCTGGAATGCCAGAAGTTGGACAATGCCGAAGGTCAGGAACGGGCACGGACCTTTATCAAGCTGGTCGGCTTGCAGGGCTTCGAAGACCACTATCCCCATGAATTGTCCGGCGGCATGCAGCAACGCTGCAACCTGGCCCGGGCGCTCACCGTGGACCCGAAGATTTTGATCATGGACGAACCTTTCGCCGCCCTCGACGCGCAAACCCGCGAGATCATGCAGTCGGAACTGCTGCGCATCTGGCGCGAGGCGCGGAAGACCGTGCTGTTTATCACGCACCAGATCAACGAGGCAATTTATCTGGCGGATCGCGTCATTATCTTTGGCGCCCGCCCCGGCAAGGTGAAGCAGACGATCAAAATCGACCTGCCGCGTCCCCGCGCTCTTTCCCTCAAGCGAGATCCGCGGTTTTTGGAACTTGAAAATAGGGTTTGGGAGCAGATCGAAGAAGAAGTCAAAAAGACCATGGTTCAGGACCAAGTCACTCACAATATCGATAGTTAGATCGTCGATTCCGAGGGTAACAGGTGAGGAGGTTCAACTCCCAGGCCCTGATTCTCGTAGGGGCAATACTCTTCGTCCTGTACCTCGCGGGGGTGCCGTTAGTCATGCTGCTCTACGGCAGCATTCGCAGCGCGCCCATCGGCGAGCCTGGGGCGGCCTACACGATTCAAAACTACGTCAAGGCCTACTTCGAAAAAGAATTCTATTTTTTACTTCTTAACTCCATCTATTTCGGCATCGGCACCTGCACGTTAACTTTTCTGATCGGAACCTTTTTGGCCTGGGTCAGCGAGCGGACCAACACGCCGTTCAAGAAGCTCTTCGTGGTGATGTCGCTGATCCCGTTTATCATTCCCGGGATTCTCAGCACGATTGCGTGGATTCTCTTGCTTAGCCCGAAGATCGGGCTGATCAATATCGTCGTTAAAGGACTCCTGGGGCTGGAGTCGGCGCCGTTCAACATCTATTCCATGTGGGGCATGATCTGGGCTGAGGCGATCCACCTTTATCCGCTGGTGTTTCTGCTCATGTCGGCGGCCTTCCGCAACATGGACACCTCGCTGGAAGAGGCGGCGTTGACGGCGGGATCAAGCACCTTTGCGACATTCTGGCGGATCACGCTACCGCTGATGCGGCCGGCGATGTTCAGCGTGCTGTTGATCAATTTCATTCGCGGTATCGAAGCCTTCGAGGTGCCGGCGTTGATCGGCGTGCCGGCGAAGATCTCAGTGTTCACGACGAAAATTTTTCTTGCGATCCACCAATTCCCGTCGGACTTCGGTTTGGCCGGCGCCTATGCGGTGACGTTGCTCGTGATCAGCACGACCGGTGTGCTGATCTACGGGCGGATCACCCGGCGCGAAGAGCGTTACGCCACGGTGACCGGCAAGGGCTATCGCCCGCGGGTGATCGACCTCGGTGTTTGGAAGTACGCGACCCTCGCAGTTTCGTTTGCGATTTTCTTCCTGGCGGTGATTCTGCCCGTGTTCGTGCTGCTCTGGTCTTCGTTCATTCCCTATTACGGCGTGCCGTCGCGCGAGCTGATGGACAAGATGACCTGGGCCAATTACCACTACATCCTGAATTATCCATTGGCGCTGACGGCGTTCAAAAACAGCTTCTATCTCTCGGTCGGATCGGCGACGCTGGTGATGTTGCTCACTTCGATCATCGCCTGGGTAACGGTCAAGACCAAGTTGCCGGGGCGGGCGTTACTCGACAACATGACCTTTGTTCCTATCGCCATGCCGGGAATCGTTTTGGGCGTGAGCCTCATCTGGGTCTATTTGACGCTGCCGATTCCGATCTACGGCACCATCTGGGTGCTGCTCTTGGCCTACATCACGAAGTTCATGCCCTACGGTATTCGCGCCGCTTCGGCGTCGATGATCCAGATCAACAAAGAGTTGGAAGAAGCGTCGCTGACCGCGGGCGGCACCTGGTTTCAGACCTTCAGAAAAGTAATTTTGCCGCTGCTGATGCCGGGGTTCACCGCGGGCTGGATCTATATCAGCATCATCGCGCTGCGCGAGCTTTCGACTTCGATCCTGCTCTATTCCTATAACAGCACCGTGTTGTCGATCATGGCATTTGACTTATGGGAAGGCGGACAATACACCTATGTATGCGCGTTGGGTGTGTTGATGGTTCTATTATTGATCGCTATGGCCTTTGCGGCGCGCAAGCTCGGCGCGCGACTCGGCATTGCCAATTAAAGACGCGACCTGTAAGCGGCCGCAGAACCATGTGCCGGCCCCGGCCACGCGTCGCAATCGGGAGGAGCAATGGCAGACAAACGAGACATGGTCCAGATCGAAGCCCTGGAAAAATATTTCGGCGAGGACAAGGAGCGAGTCCACGTCCTCAAGGGCGTTTCGCTGAATATCCCCGAGGGTTCTCTCTATACTTTCTTGGGCCCCAGCGGCTGCGGCAAAACCACGACGTTGCGCTGCGTCGCGGGCTTGGAGAGACCGGATGGCGGCAGGATCAGTATCGGAGGTCATACGGTCTTCGCCTTCGGCGAGCGCGTTTACGTTCCGACCAATAAGCGCCCCATCGGCATGGTTTTCCAATCCTATGCGATCTGGCCGCATATGACCGTGGCGGAAAACGTCGCTTATCCATTGACGATCCAGCGGCGGTCCAAGGCTGAGATCAGGCAGAGAGTTGGAAACGTTTTGAAAGTCGTCGGTCTCGACGGTTTAGAAGATCGGCCTGCCCCGAAACTCTCCGGCGGCCAGCAACAGCGGGTCGCCTTTGCGCGCGCGCTGATAAACGAGCCCAAGGTCATGCTTCTAGACGAGCCTTTGAGCAACCTCGATGCCAGGCTGCGGGTGCAGATGCGATCCGAGATCAAAGCGCTGCAGAGACGGACCAGTATTACCACGATCTTTGTAACGCATGACCAGGCCGAGGCGTTGGCCATATCCGATCAGATCGCCGTGATGCACGGCGGAAAACTCATTGAAATAGGCTCACCGCACCAGCTTTACAATCGTCCTAAGAGAAGGTTCACGGCAACCTTTTTGGGGCTCACCAATCTGATTGACGGCAAAGTGCTTGAAGTGGATGGGGATTCCAGGCCCGGCAAGATGCAGACAAAGAAAGGCATTCTAAGCTTCATACCGGCGCCGGGCTTGAAAAAGGACCAGGCGGCGGTCATTTCGATTCGTCCGGAAAATATTCCGGTGCACAAAGAGAAACCGCAATCCTTAGACAATGTCGTTGAGGGGACAGTCAAAGAAGCGATTTTCATGGGTGACGCCTATCATTGCAAGATCGCGGTGGGCGACGACCTCTTGGCTGTGCACACCCATCCCTTCAACGCTATAAGCCCTGGCGATAAGGTCTACCTCCATTTGGATCCCAAGAGTTGCAACGGGCTACCCGCGGAGGATACCGAGGGTGTTGATGAATCGATATTAGGTGACTAGAATACCCCATCGCTAAAGGCGAAAGGAGAATTGAGCATGACGGCCCTGGAGGCGAGAAAATTAACCGAAGACGAAATCAAGTCCGGCAAAACACCGAAATACACCGACCTGCGCGATTGGCTTGAGATCGTCGACAGCTTTGGCGAGTTAAAGAAAGTCGACGGCGTCGATTGGAATTTGGAAATGGGCACCCTCGCGGAGATCTTATCCCGCGAGTCCAAGAGCGGCGTCGTTCCGGCGGTTCTTTTTGACAATGTACCCGGCTACCCGAAAGGCTACCGAACCCTGTTCGCACAGAACGCTTCCTTCAAACGGATGGCGTTGAATTTGGGTCTGCCGATGGAGCTTTCCAACCTGGACTTGGTGCGCGCCTTCCGCCAGAAGCTTGTTACCCACGAGCCGATCAAGCATAAGGTCGTCAGCAAAGGTCCGGTTCTTGAGAACGTGGACTCCGGCGACAAGGTCGATTTGCTCAAGTTCCCCGTGCCTTTCATGCATGAGCTCGACGGCGGCCGGTTTATCGGCACCGCTTGCCTGGTGACCACCCGCGATCCGGATGAGGGCTGGGTGAATTTCGGCGCTTACCGAGGCATGGTCCACGACAAAAACAGCATGGGCCTCTATATTTCGCCGGGCAAGCACGGCAGCATCCAGCGGGCGAAGTATTTCGAGCGCGGCAAACCCTGCCCGGTCGTCATCTCCGTCGGACAAGATCCGGTGCTGTTCATGGTCTCGGGCAATGAGATCGACTATGGCGTATCGGAGTTCGACTACGCCGGTGGTCTGAAGGGCGGGCCCGTCGAGGTCATCGAAGGCAAATCCACCGGCCTGCCGTTCGCGGCCAACGCGGAAATCGTCATCGAAGGCTGGATGGATCCAACCGACCGAAAGACCGAAGGACCCTTCGGCGAGTGGACCGGCTACTACGCCAGCTCGAGCCGGCCGGAACCGGTGGTCCGCGTCGAAAACATTTACTACCGAAACGATCCGATTCTTTGCTGCGCCCGCCCGGGCCGCCCGCCGTCGGACTATTCCATCGCCAAGTGCATGGTGAAGGCGGCGCTGATTTGGGAGCAGGTCGAGAAGGCCGGCGTTCCCGATGTCAAAGGCGTGTGGTGCCACGAGGCTGGTGGCGGCCGCTTGTTCAACATCATTTCGATCAAGCAGCGCTATCCGGGCCACGCGCGCCAGGCGATGCTCGCCGCGTCGCAAGTCCATGCCGGAGCGTACCTTGGCCGCTACGTGATCGTTGTTGACGAGGATATTGACCCGACCAACACCTTCGACGTGCTCTGGGCCTTGGCCAGCCGCTCTGATCCGGTGGAATCGATTGAAATCCTGCGCCGCTGCTGGAGCGGCCCCCTCGACCCGCGCATCCAGCCGGGCAAGAAGGGCTTCAACTCCCGCGCGGTGATCGACGCCTGCCGCCCGTTTGAATGGATGAAGGACTTCCCGCCGGTGGCCGAGTCGTCGCCCGAACTGCGCGACAAGATCCGGGCGAAGTGGCGGAAGGTTATCGAAAGCTGAGAAGCAATTCGCTTACGAGTCAGGGAGGGGGCGGCTGTGCCAAACAGCCGCCCCTTTTTTTTCGTTTGACGATTAACATGCGCGCCCCTATCACACGTTTCCCTCGACGGAATGAGCAGAGCACAACATACGGCGGCGCGCCTGGGGCGAGAAGAACCAGGAAGTGCTGGTGCGCATGGTGCGCGGCTTCGCCGCTTCCTATGAATTCATGAACGATCCCAAGAATCGCGCCGAGGTGACCGGCATCCTCAAGGAATCGCTGAAAGTCTCCGACGAGATCGCCCGCCAGCTCTTTGCGCCGTATACGGAGCCCGACAAAAACGTCCTGCCCAAGCGGGGCGAATTGGACCTCAAAGCCTTCGATCGCGTGCTCAAGCTCATGGGCGAAGTCGGCGCGATCCCGACGCCGGTCGCGCCGGCGGAGCGCTTTATCGATCTGCGCTATTTAAAAACGGCGCGGATTCAGTAGTTCCGTGGTTGCGGGGACATCCGTTGGGCGACTTTTCATAAACCCTGCTCTTGTTGACAGTCTTCAATCCGTAAGTAACAATTCGGTTTAATCTCGTGAGGAGGGGTTCAGTAT
>JACPFE010000289.1 GCA_016183145.1 Deltaproteobacteria bacterium
CGGCGTAAGGTACATAGCGAAGAAGTGAGGCGTAGCAAATAAGCTACCTCCTGCCGTTTTTCTTTTCACCGGAATCAACTCGGCTTCCCAAATGTCCACCGTTTCCGGTACCCTCGCCCGCCCTGCGGGAGAGGGCGAGGGTGAGGGAAAAAGCGAAAGGACACTCAATGAACCAATTCAATCGACCCCTATCACTGCGATTATTAGTCTGGGAAATTTTGCTCGCCCTGTTCCTAATTATTCTCAATGTTCCCCAGGCACACAGCCAGGACAAGCGTACCAAGGTTAGAATCTCCAACGCTGGTTTTACGATCACGGCATTGCCGCTTCTGGCGGCCAAGGATTGGGGCGCATTTGCCGCCAATGGGTTGGACGTTGAATTGATTGTCATGAACCCGTCGCTTGCCGCCGCGGCCGTGGCTCAGGGCGATATCGATTACGTTGCCGGCGTGGGTCCGGCGTCGGTGGCGGCCACACTGAGCGGCCTCCAGTCGCGAGCGATCTGGTTTTCGTCGGACAGAATTTCGTATTGGCTCATGGCCCGGCCGCAGTTCAAAAGCGTGGAAGACCTCAAGGGGAAGAAGATTGCCATCTCGGGCGGAGCGGGCGGCACGAACCATGTGGCGCTGATGATTGCGTTGGAAAAGTCCGGCGCGAATCCGAAAGATTTCGCGATGGTGGGAATCCCCGGCCAACAGATCCAAGTGCTTTACTCGCTGGAATCGAACTTCGTCGAAGGCGCGTTGATCTCTCCGCCGGTAACGTTCAACGCTTACAAGAAGGGATTCAACAAATTGCTGGATGTCGGTTCCATGGTCGAGATGCCGGGCGGCGGGCTGACCACGTTGATCAAGACCATTCAGTCCAGGCCGGGGGAAGTGAAGAAAGTCATCCATGCGCTTCAGTCCGCCAAGGACGAGGTGCGAAAGTCGAAGAGCAAAACGGTCGAGCTGATCATCCGTCTGCTCAAGATGGACAAGGAAGCGGCGTCGGAGACCTACGACACTTTTTTGACGACGTTGAACCCGTCGGGAGTTCCCAATCGCGCGGGGATCGATAACCTCGTGCGCTCCCTTCAAGCGCAAGGCCGATTCACCGACCGCAAGATCGCTTTCACCGATGTCGCGGACGATCGGCTGGCAACCGAAGTCGCGAAGGAATTGGGGTATAAACTGCCGTAGGGGCAGATCGGAGCCTTGTCCTGAGTCAGTCGAAGGATGTCTCTGCCCTGAATCTGCCGTAGGGGCAGACCGGAGCCTGTCTTGAGTCAGTCGAAAGATGTCTGCCCTGAATCAAGAGGGCAACCACATAGGGTTGCCCCTACAAGGAAAGGCCCATGGACAGACTAACCTCCGATGCCGTTGTCGTCGGCGCCGGTCTGGCGGGATTCACTGCTGCGGTGCGGGCTTCGGAGCAGGGCGCGAAGGTTGTGCTGATCGAAAAGAGCGGCGGCGAGTTAGGCGACGGTAACGTGCTGATGGCTTCGGGCAGCCTGCGCGCCGGCGGCAAGAGCCCGAAGGCGAATCCCGCCGAATTGTACGAATTCGTTATGACGGAAGGGGTGGCGTACCCCGATCTCGTTCGCGCTTGGGCCGCGACCTGCGGCCGCGCCGTGGATTGGCTCGCCGGCAGCGGAGTCAAAATCGTTGAATCCGCACCCGGCAGAATCTGGCTGGATCAGTCGGGCGAAGTCTCGCTCGCGCCGGTTTACAAGAAAGATGTTGGCACTCGCGCGCTCGCCAAACTTAAAGAGCGCCTTTTCAAACTCGGCGGGCGCTACATGAACGGGATTGAAGGCCAAAGGCTCCTTTTAGAAAACGGCCGCGTCTCCGGTCTGATGGGCAGGAAAGGCGGCGAAGAAATCGAATTGCGCAGCGGTTCGACGATACTCGCCACCGGCGGCTTCAGCGCCAACAAGGAGATGGTGCGGCAATATATCGGGCCGCACGCCGATCGCTGCAAGCTGCGCGGCTCCAAGCAGGACACCGGAGATGGCCTGCGTATGGCGCTCGAAGTCGGGGCCAAGGCGGTGAACCTTCAATATTTTTACGGTCACTTGCTTTCGCGCAGAGCGCTCACCGACGATCGCTTCTGGCCATATCCGAGATTGGATTTATTCGTCGATGACGGAATGCTCGTCGATCGCAACGGCGAACGTTTCGTCGACGAGGGCAGGGGAGACGTGGCGGTGGCCAACGAGGTGGCGCGCAGCGACGATGTCACGGGCGCGGTTTTGATCTTCGACCAGGCGACCTGGGATGCGGCCCGCGATGACGCCTTCTCCAACTCCGTCAAAACTCCCGCGCCCAATCCCTGGTTGATGGATAACGACGGTGAGCTTTTTCACCACCAGACCATCGCCGGTCTTGCCCAGGAGCTTGGGCTTGATCGCTCGCGTTTGACGCGGACGCTGGAGCAATACAATCGCGCTCTAGAGTCCGGTGCCGGAACCGATTTGCCGATTCCCCGCACGAGCAAAGCAAAGCCGCTGCGCGCGCCGTTCTATGGTCTCAAAGTCGTTCCGGGAATCACTTTTACGATGGGCGGTGTGCTGGTGAATGGACGCGCTCAGGCGCTTGATCTCAACGAGAAGCCGATTCCCGGACTCTACGCGGCTGGCGACACCATCGGCGGTCTGATGGGCGGCTATCGAGGCGGCTACACCGGCGGGTTGATGCAGGCCGTGGTTACCGGAATTCTGGCGGGAGAAAATGTGTCGCAATTTAAGCGCTGACCAAAACCGGAGCATTTCATCCCTTCGACGCGAGCCCCTGCCTAGGCAAGGGGCTCTTGCTCAGGATTCCGCCCCACGGGCGTACTGGAAGGTGCGACGGGCTTGCCCGTGGGGCTCCACCTGGGCCCGCGGTTGCTTTTCCGCCTTGACTCTTGGCTTTGTGCTACTCGGTTCGCCGGGCTGTTTGATCGACCGGATCGGCGGCGCGTATACACGAGAACCGGAAGAACTTGAGTCAAACGCTTCGATCGGCGCTAAAAGGCTCATCGAGTTGGCTTAC
>JACPFE010000296.1 GCA_016183145.1 Deltaproteobacteria bacterium
GGACAACTCACCTCCCGTCCTTACCTGCCACGGCGACGCAGGCTCGCCGATTTCGTTTCCATTCGCGAAGTGGAATAAACCCCGTTATTTCCTCAGGATCTCTTGGGGGATCACCCGCTCAGACCTCCACCTCAATATTGCTCCCCTCAACCCGAACCTTACGCCTTGCACCCCCCTCAGGAGCAGGAAGCCCCAGGACCTCGCCGGTAGTTACGTTAAATGTCGGACCGTGCCATGGGCAGGTTACCTAGCTACCCTCCAGGACCCCTTCCGAAAGCGGCCCACCGCGATGGGTACAAGTATCATCGATGGCGTAAAGGGAAACATCCACGTTAAAGAGGGCAATCTCCTTTCCCTCGACCTCTACCATCTTCGCGTGGCCGGGAGCGACTTCACTGGTTCCGGCCACTTCGATAAATCCTGGCATAACTCACCTCCTGATCTTAATTTTGATCAAACCTCCAAACCCTTTTCGTCCTATATGATCGGAAGTCGCTTTTGAGGGTGGGTTAAAAAGGCGAATGCACACTTTTCTCGTTTCACTTCTTAAGCGGAAATCCGGAAGACCTGATCATGTTCCCTGACCTTTTCTCTTACCTTCATGGCAGCGGATTTTCCCTTCTCAGCCTGGCTGATGTTCTGATGTTCGACCTGCATGGACTCCACGCTTTGCGTGAAGTCCGTGTGGCTGCCTTTGACGCGGATAACGTCTCCGACTTTGAGGTCCCCTTCAGTGAGTTCGATGATACCCACGCCAAGGTGGGAATAGTAGTGAGTGATCCGGCCGATTAGTTTTTCTTCTGCCTTAGCGGCCATGGCAATGCCTCCTTTCCTTACCCGATCCACGCTTGCTGATGGCCTCAACTCGGAGGATAGCGCCGGTCATCTGCGAGCCAGCATACTTAATCGAAAACCCTCGTAAGCCAAATATCCCGCCACGACGAAGGCCGCCCAGCTTACCCACGCCGGCACTTCCCATCCGCCGATAACCGCGCTCCAAGCGAAGAGTATTCTCAGCAGGTGGAGAATGGCTATCGCTAAAAAAATGACCTCTACTGTGAGATTAAAAAATCTTTGGTTCATAAGAGTTTCTTCCGCCAGGTTTTACCTTTTCCCTACAGCAGAACTTTGGCGGCTTTATTCACATCGCGCGGCTTTACCCAGAGGATCGCTCCATAGCGCCCCGCTCCCGCCGCTATGCCCTGCATAGCGGTGATGCTGATCCCGGCGTCGGATAATTTGGCCACAATCTCAGCGACGGCGCCCGGTCTATCTTCTCCCTGGATAAGGAAACCGGTTTTTGGACCGACGAGATTTACTTTTGCCTTCTTGGCAGCTTCCTTGAAAGCCGCGTGGTCGGCCGGGACAAAATCGAGCTGGGCGCGTCTACCTTCGGGGAAAGCTACGAAAGCCAGCAGATTGATCCCCGCTTCTTTTAACGCCCCGAGCACTTTGGCGCCCTCGCCGGGCTTGTCAGCAACCTCGGTGTAAAAATATTGCACGCGCCGAATCTCATCAGCCATGGCTTAACCCTCCCTTGACCACGTCCGTTCGGCAAGGCTTGCCGAAACCACGGAAGTCCCCATGACAACTTCTCTCACGGCTCTGACTGAAAGCGAGATATCGTCACTACCCGGCTATCGGGAGTGGATCTGCTGGTAGTTCCCCTCCGAGTCGAAGAAGTAAACGGCGCGACCGCTGGGCCGAACCACCGGGCCTTCATGGTAATGGCCTTCTCGTTTCAAAAACTCCAACGCGTCGTCGAACGCTTCCGGCGCCACTTCAAAGGCCTGGTGGGCAATGCCGTCCTCCTTGAGGGTGTTGCGATTGAGCCGGCGCGGGCGCTGAAAGAGCACCACGTCCGCATCGCCGCATGTGAGCCGCGCCAGCCGGGCCCCCGAGTCGCCGATTCGCGCCGCCACCTTCATGCCCAAAACCTTGGTGTAGAAAGCCTCCGCTCGATCAAGATCGTCCACCGGGATGCCGATATGATATATACCGATCGTCTGAATCATGGTTCGATCTCCTTCCTGGCCATAAGGTCTACCCGCTCGGAAAACAAAAAAGCCAACTCGCCAGCGATAAAACGGCCCACGAGTCGGCTTGAAAACCTTCGGTTGATATCCCCCCTCTACCAAGTCTTGATCACTCGGGATGCCCTGGCAACGCTGGAGGAGGCTTTACGCTTATCGGCTGGTTACGAACGGACCCCTATCACAAGCCGAGGGGTTGTCAAGCGGGAGTCCTTTCACGCCAAGATTAAATTTAGCGCCGCCCGAATCCGATCGGGGAATTTGGCAGCTCGGCTATGAACGAGGGCTTTCCCGCGTGCATTGCCGATGACGGAACAAATTCCGGCGCCCCTAGCCCATGCGCTCGACCGAGACCGAGGCCGCACTCGGCCCAGGGGGCAGGCCTCGCCGATTTTGACTGCCCTTTCCTGAGCCCTGGCAATCCGCGCGCGGGAGCGCCTTCTGAATTGTTTCTTGACTCGCGAATTCAAACTCTAACGCGAACTTCCACGTTTTCGTAATTCCGAAAATGAGAAAATGTCCGAGGCCTGCGCCGGCGACCTGGCGGCTATGAAGCTTTGCACCTGGGGCAACCTTTCCGATGACAGGCGCCGCAGTAAATTTTGCCACAGCGCAGGCAGGGGGCAAAGCATTGCCGGCAAACAATATGGAGGCGGTCGTCACAGACGTAATGGCCCTTGGCCGGATAGAAGCAGGCTTCGCAAGGGAGGGGGTCAAGGGATTTCAATATGGGGTTGTATGTCAGAGGAAAGGGTCTCGCTTCCTTTCGTCTTTTCACGGAAAGCCACCAAGTTGGGCTCATCGTCTCGATACGAATAAATGAGATCGGCTCGATCTGGAGTTCGAGGCTGAACTTGCCGATCAGGTCTTGTATTTTGCCTTTCAGTTCCCTCTCGATGGCCTCGATCTTGCCCGCGGTTTTCTCTTTTTCCTCGGCGGCGGCCGCTTTTCTTTCCAGCCATTGGCGGTGTTCGTGAATAAGAGTCTGGTAGTAATCATGGACCCGCCGGATATCTCGGTTCATCCGGCGCTCCACGCTGAGCAGAAAGTCGCTCAACTCCTCCTTGACGATCTTCTCTTGAGCATGCCAGAAGGCCGTCAGGACTCTTTCGCTGCTTTCTCGCTCCGTCTCCCCGGCGGGCGCCTCAACATAGTCGTGGAGGCCCACGGGCAAGTCGCTGGCGCTTTCCGGTACTCCCGCGGATTGTAATTCTGACTGAGAGCCCCCGGCCAAGGCCGGGGCTCGA
>JACPFE010000297.1 GCA_016183145.1 Deltaproteobacteria bacterium
TATCTTACGTCGCGTCGGATACTCGAAAGAGGTGATGATCCGCAGCCTTAGTTGGATCTTGCAGATCGAAGGAAACAGCGGCGGTGGAATATTGTCGACACACCCGGCCACCGATGAGCGCATCCGGGCGCTGCGAAGGCTTTAAGTCGCGTTATTCATGGCCAGGCCGAGGAGCAAACCCTTCCGGGAGAAGGCTCAGCCTGAGGCTGATCCGCCTCTGGCGGAAATGGGACCTCTGCCTTGAAGTGGGTTGCGAACCGCTCGTTGGGATCAAACACCAGTGAAAACAAGTAAGCGAGTGACTCAGGGCAGACAAGTCAACGCTACATTACGTCTGGGTGCCTTCTCCCTCCTGGCTTCGCCCCTCGGCCTCTAGGGTCGCGGGCGACCGGCGGCGGCTAACCGCCCAAGGAGATCATCTCGATCTTTTTTCGGCTTTTGGGATCGTAGTTGGCCGTGCGCAGCGCCTGCCAGCGCTCCTCGGAATAGCGATCGGTTCGCCCCCGCCACATCGCGCTAAGGAATTCCACGATCGCTTCGTCCGACGCGCCGCCGCGCAGAAGCGCTTTCACGTCATGGCCGATCTGTGAAAAGAGGCAGGTCACCACTTTCCCGTCAGCGGTGAGGCGCGCGCGCGTGCAGCTCGAACAAAAGGGCTCGGTCACCGACGCGATGATCCCCAGGTCGCCGATGCCGTCGACAAAGTCGTAATCAACCGAAGGTGCGGTATCATGATTACGGCCGCGCTCCTTTAGCGCAAATCGGGCGCTGATCGTTTCCAGAATTTCCTTCTTCGAGACGAGCTTTTTCGTTGTCCAATCGTTGGCGTTGCCGACGTCCATATACTCGATGAAGCGGATCGCAAATCCGTTTTGCCGCGAGAATTCAACCAGCGGAATGATATCGTCGTCGTTGACCCCGCGCTCAATGACCGCATTGAGCTTGATCGGGTCGAGGCCATGCTTCTTAGCGGCAAAGGCACCCTCCAGCACTTTGCCGAGATCGCCGCGCTTGGTTATCTGCTTGAACTTATCGGCGTCCAGCGTATCGACGCTGATGTTGACGCGCTTGAGTCCCGCCGCTTTGAGAGCTTCGATCCTTTCCGCCAACAGCGCGCCGTTGGTGGTAAGGCAAAGGTCGTTGAGCCCATCGATCGCCGATAATCTGGCAACCAGGCGGTCGAGATTCTGTCGCACCAGCGGTTCGCCGCCCGTGAGGCGGATCTTTTCGACGCCAAGCCCCACGAAGAGCGCAGCTAATCTGGCGATCTCCTCGAAGGTGAGGATCTCCTTTTTGTCGATCCACACGTACTCGTCCAGCGGCATGCAATAGGTGCAGCGGAAGTTGCACCTGTCCGTGACCGAGATTCGCAGATCCTTGATCGGGCGAAGGCGGGCATCGACAAGCATGAGCGTATATATGCAATAAAAGACGCGCGCGCGCAAGACAAAGAGCCGAGGGACCGAAATTTCCAACTTTGCTGGATTTGGGCGATCTGTTATCCTATTGGCCAATGAGCTTTCGCCAGCAACAAATTGCCGTCTTCGTGGGCACGATCCTGGTCATTTCCGGGCTCTTCGCCGCTGGCGTCTGGCTGATTGCGCGCCGGCTCACCACCGAAGCGACCTTGCAAACCGCCCTGCTGATGGCTCGTCAGGTGGAGATCGCCTTGGCCGACAGCCTACGGGATCGCCCCGGACCGCCAGCGAGCGTTCGTCAATCACAGCCCCCATCTTCATCCTTTTGGAGCTTTCTTGGCAACATTTTTCCCGGCAACAGGCCGGCGCCAAGAGCGCAGAGTAGCGCCGCTCGCGCGCCGTCGCGTAACACCGAGGTCAGGGGTCTCATGCGCGCCTTTATCGACCGCAGCGCCGGCATCGAAGCGATGTGGGTTGTGAACGCCGACGGCAAAATCCTCTACAGCTCCATGGGCCACGAAAAGGGCGAAGCATTCGACGATCCCAAGTTGAACGCCAACCTGCGCCGCGGCATCACGACGATCAATGCGAAGGCTCAAGGGAAGTCCACCTACTATGATGTTTTAGTGCCCTTGCAGATGCCGCCCGGCGTCCAGGGCCCCGGTGGTCTCAGGTTGTGGATCAATCCGGCCGATTGGACCGAGCTGCTCTCGGGCATGTGGCGCCAACTGACGCTGCTTTTCGCTCTCGGCGGCGGCGTCGCTTTGGTGAGCGCCTTTCTGATCACCGCTCTTTACACCCGCCGCTTCCGCCTGATTACGGATACTCTGCGCCAGGCCGAAGCCGGAACCTATCAAATTCGCCCCGATTACGCGAAACGCGACGAAGTGGGAGCGAGCTTGGACTTGATCGACCGGCTCGTCATGAAGCAGCGCAAGCACACGGGGGTTCCCGTGCCGGTGCAGCGGCTTGCCGTCGCTGCGCGCACTCTGGCTCACGAAGTGCGCACGCCCATGAACGCTCTCGCCATTCACCTCGAATTGCTGCGCAACGCCGTACCCTCGGGCGATGGAGAAAAAAATCAACCGCAACGCTCCATCGAGGCGCTTGATGCGAGCATCCGCCAAGTCAACTGCCTGGTGCGCGACTTTACGGATTACTCGGCGCCGGTGACGATGGAACGCAAAGCCCTCGATGTTTACGAAGTCCTCGCGGCCAGTCTAGAAGCCGTGGCCTCCCAGTGCGCCACCCAGAGCATTACGTTGACCAAAGAACTTCCGGCCGGTCCGTGGCCGGCGCTGGGGGACGCCACTCGACTGCGCCAGACCTTCGATAACCTGCTCAGGAATGCCATCGAAGCCCAGCCGGGCGGCGGCGCCATAAAAGTGAGCGCGGCCAAAAACGATAATCAACTGACCGTTGATTTTATGGACACCGGTCCGGGCGTGCCGCCCGAACACCGGCAAGACATCTTTGAATTCGGCAAGACGACCAAAGCGGGCGGCAGTGGCATCGGGCTGCCATTGAGTCAACTGATCGCCGAATCCCACGGCGGCTCATTGGCGTACCTCGACCGCAACGGAGGGGGGGGAGCGACCTTTCGGCTGACATTACCCTTGGCCGCAAATTAGTTTATGGCCCGCCCACGTCTTCATGTCCTGATCGTCGACGACGATGCCGCCACGCGCGACGGCTTAATCGCATTGCTCGAAAGCTGGGGTTACCGCGCCACCGCCGAGCCCGACGGCAAGGCGGCACTGAGCGAGTGCGACAAAGAGCTGCCGCACGCCGTCGTCACCGATCTCATGATGCCCGGCATGAACGGGCTTGAATTTATCGCTGCTTTGGGCGAGCGCGTGCAGCAGCTCGCGATCATCTTTCTCACCGGGCAGGCGACCATCGAAACTGCGGTCCAGGCGATCAAGCTCGGCGCCTATGATTATCTGGCCAAGCCGCTCGAGCCCCAGCGCCTGCGCGAGGTTCTGGAAAAGGGACTGAAGCAAGCGGCGCTGGCGCGTGAAGCCGGCGCGCTGCGCCAACGCTTGGAATCGCCATTGGGTTCTTACGGCGCGCTGATCGGCAAGTCCGCGCCGATGCGCGAGCTGTATCAGCGCCTGAGCCAGGTGGCGGCCACCGATGCCGCGGTGCTCGTCAGCGGCGAGAGCGGCACGGGCAAGGAACTCGTCGCGCGCACGCTCCATGATCTCTCGCCGCGGCGCGAGGGACCATTTTTGCCGCTCAACTGCTCGGCCATCTCGCCGACACTAATGGAGAGCGAGCTGTTCGGCCATGAAAAGGGCGCCTTCACCAACGCCATCGAGCGCCATCTCGGCTGCTTCGAGGAGGCCGACGGCGGCACTTTGTTCCTAGATGAAATCACCGAAATGGCGGCGGAAGTGCAGCCCAAATTCTTGCGCGTTTTGGAAGAAGGGCAGGTGCGCCGCATCGGCGGCAATGCCAGCATACCGGTTTCTGTCCGCGTCGTGGCCGCCACCAACCGTCATCCAGCGACCGCCGTGAAAGACGGCAAACTGCGCCAGGATCTATTCTATCGCTTGACGCGGCGAGGACATACCACTCCTGGCGCGATATTTCCTTGAGTCCTTTGTAAAAAAATATCAGCGGCCGGAGTTTCCCTGGACCGCCGATTTCACCGCTGCGCTTAAATCCCACGCCTGGCCAGGCAACGTGCGCGAGCTTCGTAATGCGATGGAGCGGCTGGCCGTCATGGCGCCGGGGTCGAGCCTCAGTGCGGAAGATTTTCAGCGCTATTGTCTTAGCCCGGTTGTGGAAGAGAGAACCGACACCGAGCCGCTTTCGCTGGCTGAGGCGGAGCGCCAAGCGATCGAACGAGCGCTCACCGCCTCTGGCGGCAACAAGACCCAAGCCGCACGCCTGCTGGGGATTACACCCAAGACGCTAAACGCTAAATTAGCGCTCTATAACAAAGCGTAATATCTCCCGGAACCCTTACTTTTTTACCGTCCCCGCTTTTTCTCCTCCTCCCGTAACTGACTGAATTGACGAACTTTCTCTCGTGGCATGGGCGTTGCTCTAATGCCTGATCGCGGAGTTGATCAAGCAAACGGAGGTAATGCTCATGAATTTAGATCTTGTTGCGGTGTTGGCTACCTTGAACGCGTTGTTACGACAGGTCTCCGGCTCGTTGCCGAAGATTCATCAAGCAGCGAGTGGTCTATTGCAGAACGAAGGCATGAACGGAACCGGCGTGGGAGTCAACAGCTTGGGCAAAGCAAACATGTGAGGCGAGGTTGATGCAACCCAACAGGTATTTCGCTGCCATTGCCCTTATTAGCGCCCTGGCACTATGCGCCCCTGACATATCTGCCAGCGCCGGACAGGGGAAAGGGTCAAGCGTTAATCACGGCGAAAAGGCAAAGATGAGCGCGAAAGGAAAAGAGAACACCAACGCTCAATGGTCGGCGGACCCCGACCATGGTTGGGTGCGCGCCGATGAGCGACATGAATTGCAGGCGCGTAGAAAATCCGATGCAAGCTCGAAACAAGATCGTAATAAACAAAAAGGCAAAGCTGACAAAACGGAAAAGCTCATAAAGAAAGGAAACTACTAAAATGGAAAAGACCCGAACGATTCTAAGCAAGGCTTCAATGCTGTTGCTGGCAGGAACGCTCTTCGCGGGGGGATGCGCCGGCGGCCCGTTAACCACGCGTGAGAAAGGCGCGGGCATCGGCGCGGCAGGCGGCGCGCTGGCCGGCGGACTCATTGGCGCGGCCGTGGGCCATCCAGGCGCGGGCGCAGCCATCGGCGGCGGCCTTGGCTTAGGCGCGGGAGCTCTTGTCGGCGATCAGATCCAGGGACAGGAAAATACCAATTATCAGCAACAGCAACAGATCAACCGCAACCAGGCTGAGACCGACCGCAATCGCCAGGACATTCAGCGGCTGCGCCGCCAACAGAACGAATACTAATCTCCCAACGGTCGCGGCAACCGGTGCACCGACAGTGACTCTTGGCGAAAAGAAAAAATAGTCTGGCCATTCGGTGAGCAACCTCAGCGCGCTCCCGTGAGGCTTCTGAAGGTCAACAAAAACCGGAAAGGCATACACTCAAAGCGCGGGATTCAACAGAGAAATTACAATCGACCGGTTCTTGCTGTAGGGAAACCCCCTCGGATTCGACTTACTTTAAAAACCAAGGTTGCCGTTGAAATGCCCTAAGATTACAGCACTTCAGCGTCGTTTTCTCTGACTTGGTACGGTCCTTGCGTTTAAAAATTCCCATGAGCCAAACCACGAAAAGGTATATCCCAGGAGTGGCTAACTCATCAGCGAGCGAATATCTCGATCAGACACCGCTTCCTTAGCTTAGCCCTCAGCCGGGATTCCGCACGAGCTCAGTCACCAAGCTCAGTGCTGACGAATCAATTCGTCAGTGCGGTGAGAGTTGCAACCAAAATAGACCAAGAGGAGGTAACCATGAAGTCCAAATCCTATCTCATTATCGCTCTGATTCTGGCGCTCATGTTGTCGATAAACATGGGTTGCTCCGAGCCGTTAAGCAAACGAGAACAGGGCGGACTAATCGGCGGGGGCTTGGGCGCAGGTACAGGAGCCATTATCGGCAGCACGGTTGGTCACGCAGCCGTAGGCGCGCTGATTGGGGGACCGATCGGGCTCATCGGCGGCGCGTTGATCGGCGACCAACTCATGAGCCAGGACAAGAAACAGGATAATCAGCAGCTTCAAATTGACCGCAACCGAGACGAATTGGAACGGCTCAGAAGAGAGAATCAACGATTGAGAGAGCAGTCGGGTGAACGATGAACTCACTGGAGCGGATCGCGACACGGAAACACTGCAGTGACGAAGAAGGGAGGCCGGGTATGCGTAGGGAAGAAAATTTAGAAACCACGTTAGGCGATCTGGTTACGGCGCTCACGGAAGAAACGGTGCAGTTGGTGCCTGACGAAAAACTGGCACACACATTAGTCGCCTATATGCTGGCGGATGTTTTGAACAATTGGCGCTCGATCTCGAACACCTGGCATTGAGGAGAGCAATCGTCGTTCACCGCCCAAAAGGGGGTTGATGATGGAACTCCATAAGCAGCCGCATATTGGGATCCCCGGCATCACGGATCTTCCGCGGGGTTGGAAGCGAGAACTGTGGGAATGGTTGCTTGCTGTAGCAGCCATAAGCCTGGCTGTATGGATTTCCCGCACCATCGGGCAGATCATTTTTGGCTCGGCGATGGCACTTTTGTGGCCGGTCCGCTGAAGGAAAAGATTACTTTCGCGAGGGAGGAAAGAAATGCGGCAACATAAAGCACAGAAAATCATTGTCTTGGTCCTGCTTCTACTCATCGCTCTGCCTGATCCGTCCAAGGCCGGAATCCCATCGGACCAAGTCCGCCAGACTGCGGACAAAGTCCTGTTGATTCTTCAGGATCCACGGCTCAAAGCGGCCGACAAAAAAAAAGAACGCCGGATCCAGTTGCGCCAAGTCATCTCGGCTCGGTTTGATTTTAGTGAGATGGCGAAGCGCTCGCTGGGACAACATTGGCAACGCGGCAGCGCAGAGGAGCAGGGCCAATTTGTCCAGCTATTCACCGATCTTCTGGAACGATCCTACGCCAATCAAATCGAGTCGTTCAACGGCGAAAAAATTGTTTACGGTCGCGAGAGCCAGGACCGGGATCATGCCGAGGTCGATACCCGAGTCATCACCAACAAAGGCGAGGGGTTTTCGGTGAATTATAAGCTGTATTCCGCCGGTCGGGAGTGGAAAGTCTACGACGTCGTAATCGAAAACATCAGCCTGGTCAACAACTACCGTTCTCAGTTCAATCGCGTTCTCACAAACTCAAGTTTCGCAGAATTCCTGCGCAAGCTGCAGGAAAAAAATTTCGATGCGACGGGTAAACCAGAACGCCGAACGAACGGGGCAAGATCCTAGGCGGTCGGATTCAAACATTTGAGAAAGCCTATTCAACGTCATGGTTGCGGACGCCGTTATAGTTAACGACCGGAGCTTAAAGCCAATGACACAGGAGGATTCGATGAAGAACTTTTTTGTACGGAACGCCTTTCCCGCCGCTTTGATCGGCCTGGTGTCTTTCAGCTTCCCACCGTTTACCCACGCTCAAGATCTGCCGAAGCAGTCACAATCCGCAGAGCCGACAAAGTTGAGCGACAAAGATCTCAGAGCCTTTGCGAAGGCCTACGTGGCATACCAAAAGCTACGGCAAACCTATGAACCACGGCTCAATAGAGCGCAGGATCCAAAAGAAAAGGAGCAGATTCAACGAGAGGGCGACTTCAAAGTAAAAGAAGCATTAGAGAAACACGGGTTCACGCCGCAGTCCTACAATCGGCTCTTTGCTGCGGTGAACGGCAACGAACAACTGCGACAAAAAGCCCTAAAGTTGATCAACGAGGAGCGAAGCCGCTCATAGTCCATATCGACAGCGAAGGAGGTCGCGACGAAACCGAGAGTGGTCATATTGATGTTCACAGCGATCCTGTTGCTCTCATTAACCGTCGTCCCGTCTCTAAGTCGTGGAGCCGAGGATCCTTGGAATTTTCTGGACAGCTTCACGCCGGTGCCCCGCAGCCTGACGCGCATCGGGGAACATTACGTCGCCATGCTCTTTGTGAACCGTGAGCAGCGGCTGTTCGCCGCGGTCATTTTCAATGCTTCGTGCGATGCCGGTCGATGTGAGCTGCATCAGCGCGCCAGCTATGCCGTTGCCAACGCCGAGGGATCGAACACGCGCTTGTACGTGGAGCCGAGAGAAACCGAGCTCATGGCACTGATCGGCGCCATATACGCCCAGAATTCCAGGCGCTCAGGTTGAGCGATTCAATCGCCAAGAAAGGAGAAAAACAAGATGAAAGAGAAAATTTTGTGGTTCGTCGGCGGGGCTGTTTTGATCGTCGCGCTGTCATTAGCGTCAGGAGGAATTTACATGATCACGCCGCCCAACGGCCCGGTGGACGCGGCGTACAAAGTCAATCGCTTTACCGGTCGGGTCTGGCTGATCAAGACTTACACCAAACAGGTGGGGCCGATCCGCGTGCTCGCGGCACGGCAGGCGGATGTTGAGAAGACCAAAGAAATTACTGAAGCGGACGTTCCGCCGGTTGCGATGACCGAGGCCGCGCAGCCACCACGTAATGTTAGAAACCGGTAGCGAAATTGAAAAGGAAAACAAGAATTCAGGAGGGATTATGCGCCATATCGCGGATAGTATGATCATAGGCTTTATCGCTTTAAGGGTCTTGAACGGAGCGGCCATGCGCAAAATGACTGAGAGCGTTGCCGTCGCCCTCTTCGCTTTGAGTGTTTTCTCAGCGTGCGCTACGCAGAGCGCCAAGACCGTCGAGACCGAGAAGACGGTCCACTATGCCGGCGACAGCGATCCAGCTCGAACAGAACCGGTGATCACAGAGCAACGCACGACTAAGACGGAAGAAACAAAACGCGAAGGGCAATCAGCAGGACTGCTAAGTGGAGCCGTTAATGTCGTTGGCCAAGCCATCGCCCTTCCATTTCGCGTGGTAGCCGGACTGATCGACCTTGCGTTCTAAACGGAGGCTGGTGGGCGCCGGGCCTAAACTTCCCCGCCGGCCTCCGACGACAGGGTTTCGCACTTCGACCCCCCAACAGAGAATGTTGCAATAAGAGAAAGGAGTCAGCCATGAAATCTTTTCGCAATCTGAATTTCGTTCTGGGCAACGCCGTGGGATTGTTCTTGATCTCGTTCCAATTAGGACACGCCGACACGGTTTCCGTTTTGTCGGTATCGGAAGCGCTGCACGCTCCCACGGTTCTTAACGTCGAGATGCGGGACAACGTCATGACAGGCGAGATTGTAAACCATTCGTCTGATCGGGTTCGGGACGTGGAATTGCTAATCCGACAGATTTGGCACTGGAACAACGAGTTCCGGCCCGGCGCGAACCCTCCCGGTGCCGCCGATTATTACACGGTGACGGCAGAAATACCTTCGGGCGCAACCGAGCGGTTCACCTATAAACTTTCGCCACCACCATCTCGTTCCGACGGCTATTTCGAAACGGTGGTGACGGTAGCCGGTTTCACCGAGATCAAGGAAGAGATGCAAGAACAGAAAAACCTGAATGACTGGCGGCCGGTGTCCTGAAACCAGCCTGATACTCAGCAAGGCTGTCTGGGCTGATGGAAAACCGCGAGCCGGAAAGACTGTGAAACAGACATACATTAGAAAAATTCCCGTCGCGCGGGTGATCCAAAATTATCTTTTGTCACTCTTATCATGGCCGATCGAGTCAATAAGTAAGCGTCGGCGCTTTTGACCGGGACAGTCGCTTTATGAACAACGGATTTCATACGGCACAGAGACTCGTCATCGTTTCCAACCGGCTGCCCTTCACCGTCGAACAAAGGGACGGTCAGATCGAGTTCAAGGAAAGTGCCGGAGGCGTCGCCACGGGGTTAAAATCGCTGCTTGAAACGTTGCAAGATTCCCTGCCCCAAAAGCCAGAGTATTGTTGGGTGGGTTGGCCCGGGGGTACCGTGAGCGATGAACAAAAGGTGGCGGTCCAGAACCGCGCGCGCGCGGAGTATCGCTCCCACCCGGTATTCCTTAGCGAGGATGACTTCGACAAGTTCTACGAAGGTTTTTGCAACAAGACAATCTGGCCGCTTTTCCACTATTTTGCCAGCGCGGTCCAATGCGACGAGACCTACTGGCTGCAATACAAGAAGGTCAATGAAGCCTTCTGCGCGACGCTGCTGGAGGTCATTGGTCCAGACGACGTTTTGTGGATTCATGACTACCACTTGATGCTCTTACCGAGTCTTGTCAGAATGCGGTTCCCGAAAATTGGCATAGGATTTTTCCTGCATATTCCTTTCCCGCAGTTTGAAATCTATCGCTTGCTTCCGGCCCGATGGCGGCGGGAAATCATCGAGGGCTTGCTCGGAGCCGATGTCGTCGGCTTCCACACCCAGGATTACGCGAAGTACTTTCTCGGATGCGTGCAGCGCATCCTGGGGTACAAACAGAAGCTCGGTCAGCTGCTGCTTGACCGGCGCATCGTCAAGGTCGGCGCCTTTCCCATGGGGGTCGATTTCCGCAG
>JACPFE010000298.1 GCA_016183145.1 Deltaproteobacteria bacterium
ATTTCTCCGGTCACTCCGGCAATCTTGATATCCATTTGGAGGGCGGTGACGCCGTTTTTCGTCCCGGTCACCTTGAAATCCATGTCGCCCAGGTGATCCTCATCGCCGAGGATGTCGGAGAGCACCCGCACATGCTCCCCTTCTTTGATCAACCCCATGGCAATGCCCGCCACCGGCGCCGCTACCGGCACCCCGGCGTCCATCAGCGCCAGCGACCCGCCGCACACCGTCGCCATCGACGTGGAGCCGTTGGATTCCAAAATTTCCGAGACGATGCGGATAGTGTAGGGAAAACTCTCTTCGGCCGGCAGCACCGGCAGGAGCGCCCGCTCGGCGAGGTTGCCGTGGCCGATTTCGCGCCGGCCCGGCCCGCGCAGGAACTTCACTTCGCCGACGCTGAACGGGGGGAAATTGTAATGCAGCATGAATTTCTTGTAGTGCTCGCCGAGCAGCGCGTCGACTCTTTGTTCGTCGGAGGCGGTGCCGAGGGTGGTCACTACCAGCGCCTGGGTTTCACCTCGGGTGAACAGCGCCGAGCCGTGAGTACGGGGCAACACCTCGACCTCGCAGGTGATGGGCCGGATGTCCTTTAGGCCCCGCCCATCGATGCGCCGCTCCTGATGAACGACGAGACCGCGGAAGCAGTTGCGTTTAAGCTCTTCAAAGGCGCCCTTGATGTGCTTGCCCTTGTCCGGAAACTCCGCGCCGGCCTGGGCCACTACTTCGCTCTTGACTTCGGCTATCCGTTTATAGCGTTCCAATTTTTCCGGGACATCGAGAGCCTGCTTGAGCTTGGTGAGAGCGAGTTCCTCGACTCGTCGCACCACACCGGCGTCGATCTCCGCCAGCGGCACTTCCCGCTTCACTTTGCCGACCTCGCGCCTGAGTTCCTCTTGAATTTTGAGCAGTGGCTGGATCGCTTCGTGGCCGGTGAACAGCGCCTCTAAGATCTCGTCTTCCGGAACCATTTGGGCGCCGCCCTCCACCATCACGATGGCGTCGCGGCTGCCGGAGAGAAAAATATCTGTGTCGCTTTCCTGCAATTGGCTTTGGGTCGGGTTGACGATCCAGCGCCCATCGATGCGGCCGATGCGCACGCCAGCCAAGGGACCGTTGAATGGGATGTCCGAAACATGCAGGGCGGCCGATGTCCCTAACATCGCGATCACGTCCGGGTCGTTTTCCCGGTCGGCGGACAGCACCGTGGCGATCACTTGGGTCTCGCAACGCAACCCTTCCGAGAACAGCGGCCGGATGGAGCGGTCGATCAGGCGGCAGGTGAGAATTTCTTTTTCCGAGGGCCGGCCCTCGCGCTTGAAGAAACCGCCGGGAATCTTGCCCGCGGCGAAGGTCTTTTCTTGGTAGTCGACCGTTAAGGGGAAGAAGTCCGTGTCTAATTTCAAGTCCCTGGCGGCCACCGCGGTCACCAGCACGACGGTCTCGCCGTAGCGGACCAGCGCTGCGCCGTCGGCCTGTTTGGCCACCCGCCCGATCTCGATGGATAAGGGTCGACCGTGAAAATCCAATTCTACTTTCTTGACCATAGGAGGGTCCTCTGAGCTGAGCGGAGCTGTTGAGCTAAAACGGCGGGTAACGGACCAGGAACCCTACCGGCGTATTCCTAGCCGATGGATTAGACTCTGATATCTCTCAAAATCGCTGTCTTTGAGATAATCGAGAAGCCTCCTCCTCTGCCCTACCATCTTTAGGAGGCCACGACGGGAATGGTGATCCTTGACATGATTCTTGAAGTGCTCGGTAAGATGGTCGATGCGCTGGCTGAGCAAAGCGACCTGCACTTCGGCAGAGCCGGTATCCGCCTGATGAACCCTGAACTGCTCGATGACGTTCTGTTTTTGCTGCTGAGCAATTCCCATGTTCTCCGCTTTTTCTCTCTCTTTCCTTTTTTGATTTAGATGTTTTCTACCATACTAGATACCCCTTGTAAAGCAACGGAAAGGCATCGGTCAAGCGCCGCCGCGATGTAGGGGCAGGCCGGAGCTTGTCCTGAGTCCGTCGAAGGGTGTGCCCTCCGAACGGGCAACCCCATAGGGTTACCCCGACAAATTTTGCAAAACTGAACCACTACCAAAAAACCCTCGGTATCTGTCTGTAAGAGTGCCGGCTGGCGAGCCCAAGATCTCGGCGGTTTTGCCGCGGAGCGGAGTGTGTTAGAATAATTGTTGATTATGACCGTATGCTTGTCCTACTCCTTAAGCCTCTGCCTCTTATTCCTTTGCAGTGGGCTTCTGTCGGCGGCGGAATACTACCGTTGGGTGGATCAGAACGGGGTCGTCCATTTCACCGACAACATGCACAACATACCGGAAAAACAGCGCGGCACCGCCGACCGTATCCAGGCTAAGGAAAGTCCAAAGGCCGCCGAACCGGCGAACCGGGGCGCAGTGACGAAGGCCTCGGTCCCTTTTGAAAAACGGGGACAGGTCGTCGTCATCGAAGCGATGCTCAATGGGAAAACGCCGGCGAAACTGGTGGTCGACACCGGCGCGACTTATACGATGATCTCAGCCGCCACCGCGAAGGAACTCGATATCGACCCCAGCGGCAATGAACGCCGGCTGCCGATTCAGACCGCCAATGGTATGATCCAAGCGCCGCTGACGAGCCTGGAGTCGATCAACGTGGGCGGCATGGAAATGAAAAATCTCACCGCGGTGATTCACGACGTGGTGGCCAATTCCCAATTGGCCGGACTTCTCGGCCTCAATTTTCTGAGCAACTTCCGCATGGACATCGACACGCAGAAGGGCCTGCTGCATC
>JACPFE010000278.1 GCA_016183145.1 Deltaproteobacteria bacterium
AAGCTGTTCGGTACACGCCCAATCGTTTTGACCAAGGCTCGACTTCCCAGGGGCCGTCGGGAAGCGACTCAAGGTTGCCGATGATCAATGCGCCTCCTGGAGCCAACCTGTCGGTAATCTTCTGAATCGTTTCTTTCTGTAAGGTTTCATCAAAATAGGTAAATGCAAGGTTGCGGCAGAGGACCAGGTGAAACCTTCCTTCGGCGGCGCGGTCGCGAATATCCTGCGGCAAAAATGTCACGCAGGCTCGATAGTCATCTTTCAGACAGAGTTCCTCTCCGCGTGTTACAAAAGCCTCGGTTCGCCATTCAGCCGGCAATTCTTTTACGCTGCTCGCCTTGTAGCACGCGCGTTCGGCGCGTCGGATCGCCTGGTGATCGATGTCCGTGGCGATGATCCGCAAACGAAGCGAGGGGAATCGCTGCGCGAGGCAGTGTCGCCAGATAATCGCCAGGGTATACGGCTCTTCCCCTCCGGCGCATCCTGCGCTCCAGCAGCGGATCTCGCCTTCTCCA
This sequence comes from Deltaproteobacteria bacterium, assembly GCA_016183145.1. Classification (GTDB taxonomy): domain Bacteria; phylum Desulfobacterota; class Binatia; order UBA9968; family UBA9968; genus JACPFE01. The sequence goes on from JACPFE010000278.1 coordinate 516, forward strand.
GCCGCGGCCTGCCGTTCTGCCAGTTGCGGCAGAAGCTCACGTTCCAAATGCTGAAAAACGCTTCGGTCGCGATAGAAGCGGGAAATGTGAATCCAGCACAACCCGTCTAGCGTTTCCCATTCCCCCGGGTGATCTTCCAGGCGGCGTCGATATGATTGCAAATTGGGTAAATCCAACTCCTGCAAACGGCGATTGAGGCGCTTGTAGACCTGGCGGCGCACCTTGCGAAAACCCGGCCAGCGCAGATGTAATCTGGGCAGACACCACTGCAGGAATTGGGCACCCTCGAGATCTGTGATCAATTAACCTCTTCCTATAGGTCGCGGATCTTCACGACGAAAATAAGCAACTGGCGTTTTTGAAGCGGGGAACAAAAGCCGAAACCAAATAACTCAAACAGGATTTTCCCAGATCGGCAGTATGAGCGTGCAGTTTCATTCCTGAATATGCTGTAGATAAAAAACCAAGCTCAAGATCCGCCCGGCGATTTGTGAGCGCGAACCGGTATCGTCGCCCTTGGCGTCGGCGCGAAAGCGCGCGCCCCAGACCGGCATGTCGCGAGTTCCATGTCCCCTGACTTCTTCCCGTCCGTCGATGGTTCTGTAAACCTGCCAAAAGGGAAACCTGCCGGCGTATTTCTTTGCCAGTTGAGTTAAATCAGTAGGTTGCACGGTGAGGAATTTGGCCATAATTCCAAAGCCGCGCCCGTCGACGCCGTGGCAAATGGCGCAGTAGTTCTGATACTCGATCTCGCCGCCGGCGATGACTTCCATCTCTTGTGCGCGCGCCAACGTGAAACAATACCAATTCAACGCCGCGGCCAAGATCGCAATGTGATATTTCACAGTTTTCGTCTTGCCAGCCCGGTTCTCGCGATTCATCACAGGCCTCCCTCATTTCACCAGGAGGTTGAGCAATTCACGTACCATGCAATTTTTATCGGATCGCGCAGGCGCAGTTTTCACAAGTGACAAAATAGTTCTCTCGAATTCGCACTCGTGAAGGGAAACCGTCGCCGGGTCGAGTACAAATAGGCTGCTGAAGCCCGCGGACAATGTGCCAAAAGCGCTAGACTCCCGACCGCTTTTGCAACTGTTGCCTTGGGGAAAAATAACCGCTCGATGCACCCGCCTTCGGCACGATTATCGCGTCTAGTTGCTCAGAGGAGGTTGCGATGTACACTCGGATTTTGGTCCCTCTGGATGGATCGAGGTTCTCGGAGGGAGTTCTTCCCTATGTCCGCGCGCTTGTGCGGGCGGTGAAAGCGCCGGTGGAACTCTTGTACGTCAATGATCCGGCCCGACTTGCGCCGTTTTCGCCTCCCTTGCAGGGCGGAGAATATTTACAAGGGGTGGCGGCTTCGTTCACCGGCGCCGCGGAGGTTAAGTGCACGGTCGAGTTGGGAGAACCAGCCGGAACGATCGTCGATCTGGCGGCTGCGCAAACCGGCACCCTCATTGCCATGACCACGCACGGATATTCCGCAACTCGGCGGTGGCTTTTGGGAAGCGTCGCCGACAAGGTCTTGCATGGGTCGACCCATCATCTGTTGCTCGTGCGGCCTACGGATGGGGACGCCGCCGGCGAGGCCTTCTTGAAGACAATGGTAGTGCCCTTAGACGGTTCCGCACTGGCAGAAAAGGTGGTGCCAATTGCTACCGAGCTGGCCTCTCGCCTAACTTTGGAAATCGTTTTGGTGCGTGTTCTGACGCGTCTTTATTTTGCGCCGCCGGACACAATCCTTCCCCTGTTTTCGCAGAACGTCCTCGACCAAAAGGAACTTTGGGCCCAAGCACGCGCAGAGGTCGATGAGTACTTGGCCTCGAAGGTTGAGGAGCTACATGCGCAAGGGCTGCCGCATGTCTCCAGCCTGTTACTAGAGAGCAGCGCCGGAGGCGCGGCCGCAGAGATCATAGACCTGGCTAGAAAGACGCCCGCCAATCTCATCGCCATGAGCACGCATGGGCGATCGGGCGTTGGCCGCTGGGTCCTCGGCAGCGTGACCGAGCGGGTAGTGCGCTATTCCAATGATCCGGTGCTGGTGTTGCGACCGTTCGACTCTGCTCACGGCCCTGAGGTTCTCAAAGGGCCGCAGTGATAGCCCAACGGCAACATGAGCGAGAACAAACCCACCCCGTCGCCTCAAGCAACCGAGCGCGACTATCAACGCGTCGTCAATTCCTGGGCGATGTTTGATTGGGCGAACTCCGCCTTCGCCGTGATCATCCTCACGGCGATATTTCCCGTTTACTATCGCGCGCTGGTAACGAATGCCGGCCGCTCGCCCGAAGACGCGACGGCCTACTGGGCCTACACGACCTCCGCGTCGTTGTTGGTGGTTGCCGTAGTCGGCCCGGTGCTGGGCGCCGCGGCGGACATCACCGGTGGCAGAAAGCGTTCGCTGGCAGCGGCTCTGGCGTTCGGCGTACTCGGCTCGACGGGCCTCGCTTTTCTTGGCAAGGACACCTTCGTGCTCGGGTCGCTGGTCTTCGCGCTTGGCAACCTGGGATTCACCGGTGGCAATATCTTTTACGAAGCGCTGCTGCCGCATATCGCGCGGCCTGACGATCTGAATCGCGTTTCTGCCCGCGGTTACGCGCTGGGTTATCTCGGCGGCGGGCTGCTGCTGGTTATCAATGCTCTCTGGCTTTACCGGCCCGATTGGTTTTGGTTGCCCGACCGGGAGTTCGCCCTGCGCGCGAGCTTTGTCAGCGTGGCCGTATGGTGGTTGGTTTTCGCTTTGCCGCTGTTCCGCAACGTTGCCGAGCCCGACGGGCGCGAGTTGGCGCGCGTTTCTGCGTGCACGGTGATCGATGGGTGGCGCCGGCTACGGCGCACGCTCAAGCAAATTCGTCGCTACCGGCAGTTGGCGGTTTTTCTCGCGGCGTTTTGGCTCTACAACGACGGTGTCAGCACCATCATCAAGATGGCGGCGGCATATGGCGACGAAATCGGCATCGGTCACAACGACATGCTGATCGCGCTCATCCTCACCCAATTCATCGGTTTTCCCAGCACGCTGGGCTTTGGCGCGTTCACCGGTATTCTGGGCACCAAGCGCGCGATTCTTTTGGGGCTGGCATGTTACATGCTGGTCACAATCGGCGGGTTCTTCATCAAAAGCGC
>JACPFE010000041.1 GCA_016183145.1 Deltaproteobacteria bacterium
GCGGCGGCATCAGCATCTTTCCGGAGGAAATTGAAGGGACACTGTTGCGCCATCCGAAGGTTTCAGAGGCCGCCGTTGTCGGCTTCAAGAGCGATGTCTGGGGCGAAGCGGTGAAAGCCCTCGTTGTTACCAAGCCCGGAGAAAGCTTAAGCGCCGAAGAGTTGATCCGCTACTGCAAGGAGTCCCTGGCCTCTTATAAGACGCCCAAGGTTTTCATTTTTGTGGATGCCCTGCCCAGAACCGGTCTCGGCAAAATCGACCGCCGGAAACTGGTCGAGCTAGGACACACGACGGCGTGAGCGATAACCAACGGCACGTAGGTGTTGCGCGGTCCCGGATACATAAAGAGATCGACCAACTTGCCCTGACTTTTAGATTGACATGACCGAGCTGCGCGAGTCATTTTAGGGCGTCCGCGAGCGGTTACTAAGGAGTTCAAAAGTAAGTAGCCATCGGGCGACCGAGGGGCGAGCCCTGAAGAACGCGGGCACAGAAGCATAGAGGTCGGGTTCCGGCCCGAGCCGTTGGATAAACCACCCTTGGGGAGGACGGCGTGGTGGCCTACAAGTCACAGGCCCATTTCCGCCAAAGGACGGATCAGCCTTGGGCTGAGCCCGCGTTCGGAAGGGATTGCCCCGAGGGTCGCTGCTAGATCGCATGTCTAGATACCAACGAACTCACTAATAGTTGACAACATGAGCAAGGAACGGCAGACAGCCATCTGGCTAACTTTATATCTTGCTCTCATTTCTGTCTTGCCGCCTCGGCTTGAGGGGGCAGAGCCTTCTGCCCTGCGCAAAATCCGTGCGGCTTTCACCTCCCTGTCCGGCTCCCAGGCGCCGCCGTGGATCGCCCGAGAGGCAGGCATCTTCAAGAAACACGGATTGGATGTGGAGCTTGTTCTTCTACCCGGCGGCGTGCAGGGCTTGAACGCGCTCATCGCTGGAGAAGTCCTCTTCTTACAGATTACCGGAAGCACGACCGTAAGCGCCGCCGTCGGCGGTGCCGACGCCATGATCATCGCCACGACGGTAGGGACTCTAGTCTGGACTTTGTTTGCGCGGCCAGAAATTGAAAGGGCGGAGCAACTACGCGGCAAGGCCGTGGGCGTCACCCGCTTCGGCACCGTTACAGACACAGCAGCGCGCTTGGCCCTGAGGCATCTCGGTTTGGTCCCGGAGAAAGATGTCGCCCTGCTGCAGATCGGCGGCGTAGAAACGATCGTTCCCGCCATGCAGGGAGGTCGGGTTCAGGCCGGTATGCTCTCCTATCCTTCCATAACCGCGGCGAAAAAATTGGGCTATCGAATCCTCTTTGACGTGGCCTCTCTCGGCATCCCCTATGCGTCCACGGGGGTGACCGCCCGGGCCAAGCTGATTAGGGATGATCCGGATTTGGTGCGGCGGTATCTGGCAGCCCAGGTCGAGGCCATTGCCCGCATGAAAAGAGACAAGAGTTACGCGATCGCTGTGATGGGCAAATATCTTCGCACCAACGATCCCGAGCTCCTGTCGGAGGCTTATGAGGTCTTTGCGCAGAAATATCTGATGAGCGTTCCGCTTCCCACCGTGGAGGCAATTCAGCCGGTGCTCGAAGAGCTGGCTATCAGAAACCCGAAAGCGAAGGAACAGGATCCAAGGAAGTTTTTTGACGACAGCTTCGTCCGCCAACTAGAGGCGAGCCACTTTATCGAAAACCTTTATAGATGACTTTTAATTTCACCGGCGATCTCATAGGCTCACGTAGCCGGGGTCTGGAGAAATTGCACAATACTCGATTTGTTTAGAAAGCAACGCCTGGTCCCGTTTCCATAATCCGTTGACAAGCAGCTGAACATCTACCCCAACAGCCGGCACAGATCCCAATCAGCGGGCGCGAGCGTGGCGGCGCGACCTCGCCTCAACAATCACCTCTACACAGTTCCCTCAGAGCGTTTCAATCGCTATCCAAACGCGTTTGAAGCAAAGCGCTCGGTTGCCCACTGCATGAGCGGGCTGTGCGGACACCGCGGTGAGAGTCACGATGCGCTTTCTCAGGCGCTGGAAAACTCCACCAACTGGCTTCTCGCCTGACGGTAACCGATCAGTCCTTCGGTGATTTTCAGAAACGTCATGCGCGCATGCGAAACCACCTTGCCGGCTACCCCAATTAGATGAAACCTCAACGCCTTCATCCGCACCGGCCAAAAGCTTTGCGGTAAGGCCTTGCGCTTCATGATCGAGATCACGTTGTAACAAAGACAGTTGAGCCGCCACCACGCCGCGTTGGCGCTGCTTGATCCGAACATGCTGCTCGACCAACCGCGCTAATCCTAATGCTTCACAGGTCTCCACCACCAACGGCACCCCGCTATACGAGGTCAGCGCCTCTCCCGATTCATCCTCGATCAGCTTGAACGGCAACAACCCTTCTTTTTCCGCCATCCGTTTCACCTCCTCGGTGATTCCTGATGGCGCATCTTACCACCAAAACTCCTTGCCCAATCTGAGAAATTCACAAACACGAAAAAATTATCTACGGATCAAGGCCGATCTCATGACCCCCAAGCAGGCGGACTTCTCTTTGCGGAAAGGGAATGTCGATCTTGCCCGCGCGGAAGCGCTCGACAATAGCTTGATACAACTCGGCTCTTGCGCTGACCATATCCCCAACCGCCACCCAGGGTTGAATAGAAAGTGTAACCGACGAGTCGGCAAGCTCGCTGATTCCGACCAAGGGCGCCGGTTCCTTCAACACATACCGGTTTGCCGCAACGATCTCTTTGGCAATAGTGAATACCTCGTCCAGATTTGCGCCGTAAGCCACTCCGACCTTTAGCTGAAGCTGGCGGATCGTGCCGTAGTTGTGAAGAATCTCACCGACGATTTTGCGGTTGGGAATAACCACCCGGGATTGATCGAGCTGTATCAGACTCGTCGAGAAAAGCTCGATCGTCACCACCTGCCCGTGAACGCCGAGAAGCTCGATGTACTCCCCCACCCGATAGGGCTTTGTGAAGATGATCGACAGTCCCGCAATAATGTTTCCAAGGACGCCCTGAAAGGCAAATCCCACGCCCAAGCCGGCGACGCCCACGGCCGCGACCAGCGGCGCGATCTGGAACCCAAACTTGTCGAGCGCCACCAACAGCGTAAGGATAAGGACAAGCAAGCGGACTATCCGGACCATCAGCAAGCGCATCGGCGGCTCCTTCACTCGCGATTGGAGCCATCGATCGGTTAGGTTGCCGATCCACCGGGCCAGCAGAAGGCCGACCGTCAGAATGATCGTCGCGCCAAGGACTTGGAAACCGTAGCGGATGATAAGATCTAAAGTGATATCTTTTGCCGTCATAAGCTGTCTCCTTTTTATTCTGTTTCTCTATTCGCTCAATCTCTTCATGCGCGGTTATGAGGAACAAAAGGGGGCTCCGTCCGAACATTCGCGGACGAACCAGGGACGTGCGTCCTGCCTAAATGGCGATACGCAAGAACGGCCTAAAATAAGGCAGACCTATGACGGGGTCAAGTCGAGGATGGAGTCGAACGCAAGGTTTCGGCAACGGGTGGCGAACATCCCTCGAACCTGCCAACAAAAGATTTGACCCCTACTCTTTGTTTAGAAAACAAGGACTGGCCCCGTCGCCAAAAGGTTGACCTCAAGAAGCTCACCCTCAACAAGTTGCCGGCGGTCATCCAGACAAACCCGGCCTAGCGCCACAGAATCACGTTCAGAAGAGGGTTGACCAGATACCAGTCGAACGACTGGAGCTCGAGCGATGTCGCGATCACTCCCGGCGCTAATGGAACCCCGAGGGCCATCTCGAAAGCGACAAGGAAAAACAAGTAGAC
>JACPFE010000288.1 GCA_016183145.1 Deltaproteobacteria bacterium
CCCATTTAGGGTCAAGCGTTTCCACCATTTCGATCATTTCGATTCCGGTCTCGACGGCTCGCCGGGCGTCGTCTCCCTGAGATTTGGGCGCGCCGAATATCGCCATCATCCCGTCACCGATAAATTTATCTACCGTCCCGCCATGTTTGAAAACGATCTGCGTAACTCGATCAAAGTACTCGCTCAAGAACTCGACGACCTGTTCGGGACCGATCTTCTCTGAGATACTGGTAAAACCGCGGACATCCGAAAAGAGCACCGTGATATGCCGGCGCTTGCCGCCCAAGGCAAGCCCTTCGCGGTCTTCCAAAATCTCCTCGACGATATCGGGAGACACGTACTTGCTGAATTGCGCACGGTAGCGCATGCGCTCCCGTTGCTCTTTCATGTAGTTGTGCAGCGTTACGCCGCCGTAGCTCAGCACAATTCCGAGCAGAGACGGAATCGTCGGAAACCAGAGCCGGTACTTGGAAAAGACAATCAGGCAACCGAGCGCGAACAACACGGCCAAGGCAAATACGGCGGTGAAAGCCTTGAGGGGTTTGAGCTGGATCGAAAGCCAAATGGCAATTCCACACAACGCGATGAAAATAAGCGCGTGGCGCCACCCCGCAAAGGGAATGATCGGATTATCGGCCAACAATGTTTCAATTAAGTTGGCCTGGATCTCAACTCCAGCCATCGGTTGACTCGCCGAAAAAGGCGTGGGGAAAATATCGTGGAGACTGGGAGCGAAGGAGCCTATGAGCACTATTTTGTCGCGCAAAAAGGACAGGTCGATTTCCTCCCTGAGGATACGGTAGTACGGGATTGTCGGATAGGTGCGTGGAGGGCCGCGAAAATTTATTAGATGCGCTTCGAGACCAACCGTCGCGTCTGACTGATTTTCGGAAGCGATCGAAGCTCGATAGACCCGGTAGGCGAAGCTGGGATAAATCTTATCTTGAAAGGAGAAGGCAGACTGCGCGCTACGTACGATGCCATCCTGGTCAGTAACGAGATTGACCGGACCGTAGCCTAGTGCATCCTGGCGAATTAACGGAATCGGCAGCTTCATGGTCATTTTGGGGCCAAAATCGCTCGCCACCTCCGTGAGTTCACCGGCAAGAACCACGTTGCCAGCGTCCTTGATCGCTGTGGCGAGTTCATGATCTTCCATTGGGTCGGCCTTCGGCTCAGTGAACAGGATATCGAGGCCGACAACTTTGGCTCCGCCTTTTGATAACTTTCGGACCAGTTCTCCGTGGAGATTGCGCGGCCATGGCCAAGGCAAGTTAAGTTCATCGAAAGAGTCCTGATCGATGCTCACGAGAACGATGGGCGCTTGTGGGGCAATGGGGCCGCGAAGTTGGAACCTCAAGTCCAAGCTTTTGAGCTCCAGATTGTCCAACCGACCCCACTGGTAAACCAGAAACGCGAGGGTGGCCAAGGTCACCCCGACAATGAGGGGCAAGAAATTTCTCTTATCCATAAATGCGCCCGCCGTCAGTAGTAAGCGACGCTTCAATCCGCTTCATAGCCCGTCCTCTGTTATCTTTCAATATTCATTTCCAGCACGTTGCTGACCAACTCTCCGTTCACCCTTCGACACATCGAGGGCGAACGGAGTAATTCTCGAAAGCATTTGGGATTCAGCGGTCACAACAGCTCGTCGAAGCGTGGAAACCAAATTTTCAGCACTCTGCTAATGACGAAACTCGTCACCCGGTTCGAGATTTGTCCATCTCCCATGTTTGATCAGGGCGTCAACGGGGCTCGCAAATATTCCCGATACCCCAAGAATTCCTAAAAGCGAAGGCCTTTCTCAAGCGGTAATGACGCCTCCCATTGGCATGATTTCTGCCTTTGATGTGAAAGGACTAAGTACTCGATTCCCGGGGTCATGCTCGGCGGGTTGTTATGAAAATCGTCGCCAAACTTACTTTTGTCGTGTTGCTCCTGCTGATTCTAAATGCATGCTCTGCCGGCATGGCCGGTTCCCCGTCGGCTCTGCGATCTGATGTGGAGATTTTTAGGGTGGGCGAGCTGGAGATTAGGCTCTATCAAGATCAAGTTAGTATGGCGCGCGAGCTTCCTGCTTCTTTGGCGTTGGTCGATGCCTTGAGGATAGGCGGCAAGCGGCTAAGAGTTCTCGGCTACTACGACAACCAAAACAAACGGATCTATTCGATCAACGACGCGCGCGTGCTGCTGCATGAGATCAAGCACTACCTGGAGCCCCATTGGCGGCATGAAATAGGAAGTGATTACCTTGAGGCGATGCGGCAGGGCGTACAATCCGCCTGCGTCGATTGCATAGCTTCTGCCCAGCAGAAAAATTCTTTGTCCGCTCCCGCCAGGGTCCTACAGAACCGTCAAGAGAGCGCGCCAGTCGATCCCGACGACAACTTCTGACGCAGCGGTACTTCATACCTATTCACTCAGAGACCAAAACGCCAAACGAAACTGGTCGTCACCACGTGGCGCGTGTAATCGAACGGGGCCAGGTTTGAATTGGTCTTATCGTAAAGATACTCCAGCGCAACGCCAAGCTGGCAACCGCCACGCTCTTCGCAGAGGAAATCTTTGGCGATGCCGACGATATGGGTCGGTTGCTGGTCGCGCCGTTTGACGGTGCCGGTGGCGGTTGCCGGCAGCAGGCTGTGGCGGTTTTTGTGAAAACGCCAGTGGAAATCTAAATCGTAACGCAGTCGAATATCTCCCCAATCCCCCCAATCGCGCGGGAGGGTGTATTGCAGGCCGGTCACCAGACGGTGTCCCCGATAACTCCAATTTTCGCCTTCGGCCAACTCCGCGTCGTACTGGTAGCCCAATCGCACAAAGTGGCGCCCTTCTTCGAAGAGTAAAACATGAGATGGGCCGATCATGTAATTCTTGGCATCGCGAACTTCCCTGCGGACAACTTTGTCATCGTTATAAAAATCCTTCAACTGAAACCGATATTGCAGCGTGGTAAAGTTCCAAGAGTTCCCCGCCACGGTTAAATATGGGCTAACTATCCCCCGCTGCGTAAAAGGGGCATTGCCCAAGGAAATAAAATCGTAGGCTAGCTGCAGGCCGGCGTCATACGGCAATTCGCCAAAGGCGCTCGGCACCGACCCGCGATTGGCGATGCTCAAAGTTGGGGTATGGCTTTGCGTGTTGAACTCCGTCAGGTGGTTATTGTAGGTCTGGAGAAACCGGTACGAGACGTTTCCCTCCCAGTCAGGGTTCTTTAACCATGTGTAGGCGAGGTTAACGTTGGCTAGTTCGCCTTCGCTCTTGCGCCGCCGGGTATCTTGGCGAATGGTGGTCGCCGTAATATCACTATTCGGGTTGGGAACCACGGGCACGTTGGTGTCGTAATACACACCCAGTCGCAGTTCGCCGCGGAAGACCCGTTCTTCTTTTTCCGCCTTCTGCAGAATCTCCCCGAAGCGCTGCGCGGGAGTCACGAGAGGAGAGGCCGGTTGAAGACGCAACGCCTGATCAATCTCGGCTCGCGCCTCGCTGGGAAATCCGAGCGCGGCGACCGCCAAACCGGTATAAAAGCCAGCAAGCTGAGCAAAATTGTCATCGCTGGGGACATTGGCTCTAAGGAGGCTCAGAGCCTCGCGGTAATTCTTTTTGCGGTACTCCATGAACCCGAGATAGTAACCGATGTTGGGCCGGCGGGGTTCGGCCAGATGCACCTGGCGCAGCAATGGCTCGGCCTTCTCATATTCCTTCTGCGAGAAATACAAGACCCCCAGTTGGAAAGCGACATCCAGATCCCCGGGACGAATCGCTCTGGCCTTTTCGAGCGATGCCAGGGCATCCCCCGGGCGATCCAGAGCAAGGTAGACGAGGCCCTGATAGTAGAGAGCGTCAACGCTCTGCGGATACAGACTGAGCGCCTGCTGCAACTCCTTTAGAGCCTCGTCATATCTTTTCCCGCCATAAGCGAGAACTGCCCGGTCCACGAAAATGGCGGCCTGAAGCTCCTCGGACCTTGGCGCTTGGGCCCAGGCCATGGAGAGCTGTAACAGGGTCAACAGGGCGTACAGTACGGCAACCGAGATATTCAATACCATGCATCGTCCAGCCATCTCATCCCCTATCCTTTTTCCGAACTTCAGGAATTGGGCGGATTATCACTGGTAAACATTGCCTTGTCAACCAAAAAACTTATACACCGAGTTGACATAGCGTTCCGTCATTGGTTACCCTGCAGGGGCAAATGAACTCTTAGCTTTAAGATGATAAAAGTCGAGCACAGCATCGTCGTCCCGCGATCCGTTGATGAGGTCTTTTCGTTCCTAAGCAACTTTGAGCATGATCCTCACTGGCAGACGGGCATCTTAGAAGCAAAACAAACACCCGAGGGCGTCACGCTTGTCGGTACGACAATCAGACAAGTGCGCAAATTTTTGGGCCGCCGGCTCGATTACACCGGAGAGGTCATTGACTACGAGGAAAACAAAAAGATATGGGTCAAGAGCATCTCGGGCCCATATCCTTTTGAGGGCGGTTACGCTCTAGAGCCGGTCGATGGTGGCACAAAGGTGACTTTTTTACTGAGCGTACAGCCGCGTGGCATTATAAGGTTTACGCAGTCGATGGTCGCGCGGGAGTTAAAAAAGCAGATGGAGATGGATTCTAGCCGGCTCAGGGATCTGCTCAAGGCTTAAGGAGACGGTAAGCAGCGCGGGGAAGCAGGGGTTGTGGGAAGGTGAGGAAGTTGTATGTCAAATCGTTCGGCTCGAGCGGAACTGCTTTTACTCGATGAGGTGTTCCGTGATTACGGCCCTTTGGATTTTTCAGTGCGCCTTTGGGATGGGCAATCCTGGCCTGCAAGGCATAAAGGGGAGCCTCACTTTACTCTTTTCATTCATCAACCTGGCACCCTACGGAGAATGTTACTTTCCCGAGGAGATCTCTACCTCTGCGAAGCCTTCATCTATGGGGACCTCACCGTAGAAGGAGAACTTTCGGGTCTGTTGCGTTTGCGCGACTACATTGAGGAGCTACGTCTCAGTCCGGGGCGACTCGCGCGGCTGGCCTGGCTTTGGCTGTTGCTGCCTAAAGGTCGCTCCTCCCAAAGGTCAGCACCGAGACGGCCAAGAGCAACGTTGAAAGGCAAGCGCCACTCTCTTTACCGCGACCGCACGGCTATTGAATTCCACTACGACTTGTCGAACGAGTTCTTCGCCAATTGGCTGGATGAGAGGATGATTTATTCCTGTGGCTATTTTCCCACCGGAAAAGAAGATATAGATGCAGCTCAGGAGCGGAAACTGGATTATATCTGTCGTAAGCTACGTCTTCAGCGCGATGAACGTTTACTCGACATTGGTTGTGGCTGGGGCGGGCTGGTCATCTACGCAGCCCAACGCTATGGCGTGCATTCTATGGGGATAACCCTCAGCCAAAAACAGCATGCTTTCGCCCGGGAGCGCATCCACAGGGCAGGGCTCAAGGATCGTTGTAGGGTAGAACTGCGTGATTATCGTGAAATCTATTCGGAACCTTTTGACAAGCTTGTCAGCGTGGGAATGTTTGAGCATATCGGCGAGGCGAGGCTAGAGCTCTATTTCGCCAAAGCCTTCCAAGCACTCAAGCCAGGCGGGTTGTTTCTGAATCATGGCATCGGCGGCGGCGCTTCGGTGAAAGACAGGCTTAAATCCCGGTTCATCGATAGCTATGTTTTTCCTGACGGTGAGCTGGTTGACATCGGCACGGTACTGCGTGAAGCGGAGCTTGCGGGTTTTGAGGTCATTGACGTGGAGTCCCTTCGGCGACACTATGCGCTGACGTTACGCCACTGGGTGCACCGTCTTCAGGCAAACCGCGCCAGAGCACTCCAACATGTTGATGACTCCACCTATCGCGTTTGGCAGCTTTACATGAGCGGCGCCGC
>JACPFE010000295.1 GCA_016183145.1 Deltaproteobacteria bacterium
AACTCAGGGCAGGCTCTGTGCTTTGCCGAAGGATTCCAAAGCGGCCCCGCGGACGAAAATGGATGGGGATGTTGGCCATCGGCGTCGCGTTCGCGATCTGTGGCGCGGTGGCCCAGGCGCAGCAGCAGGCAAGGGTGCCTAAGATTGGGATTCTCGAATTCCGTCCTCCCGCTTCAAGCTCCGGGCATGAATCACTCGGGCGAGAACACCGGGCACTCGACAATGCTGACGGCAAGAACAAAGTTTTCGAGACGCGATCCGCAGAAGATAAGGTCGACCGGCTCCACGCCCTGGCTGATGAGCTGGTCGGTCTCAACGTCGACGTGCTTCTTGCGCCCTCGACGCCTGAAGCCCTAGCTTTCAAGAAAGTTACCAAGACGATCCCCATCGTTTTTATGGTCTCGACCGATCCGGTTGCGGATGGGCTGGTTGAAAGCCTGGCGCGGCCCGGGGGAAACATCACGGGCGTCACCACCATCACGCCGGTGTTGGCCGGGAAACGACTGGAGTTGCTCAAGGAAACCATTCCCAAACTCACCCGCGTTGCGGTGCTGTGGAATCCACAGGACCCAAGCTCTGCCCAAACTTGGAAGGAAAGCCGATTCGCGGGACGGGAGCTAGGTTTGGAGCTTCATTCCATGGAGGTAAGCAGCATCGACAAACTGGAGGGCGCGTTCAAAGAAGCAGTCAAGGCGCGTAGCGCTGCCCTCGCCGTGACGTCGAGCCCGTTTATAAACTCGAATGAAAAACGGATCACGGACCTGGCGGCAAAATATCGGCTGCCGGCGATATTCGATCGGGGAGAATTTGTCGCCATTGGCGGCTTGATGTCCTACGCACCCGACCCGGCCGAATCCTACAGGCGCGTCGCGGCGATCGTCGATAAGATTCTCAAGGGCGCCAAGCCAGCCGACATTCCAGTCGAGCAGCCGACAAAGTTTGAGCTGCAGATTAACTTAAAAACCGCCAGGAATCTTGGGCTGACGATTCCGCCGGTCGTTCTCATGCGGGCGCAGAAGGTGATCAAGTGAAAAGGAGAAGTGATGGAAAATTGGCAAGCTGCTATTAGATTCCTTGTCTTTTGCGCAGTCTCGATTTCGTTACCTCTTCAGCTGAATGCCGCCTCGGCGCCGCAGAAAGTGGTTTTCACCTTCGGCGGCCTGAGCGAGCGCAGCGGCGTTCTGTTTGTGGCCAAGGATGTGGGCATCTTTCAGAAGCATGGGCTGGACGCGCAACTGGTCAACGTGCGCAGCGGGCCGGTGGGGATGTCGGCGCTCGCCTCGGGTGAGAGCCACTTTCATGCCGGCTCGGCCACCGGCGCATCCCTTGGCGCCATGGCCGGAGGACTCGACTTGGTGTTCATTGCCGGCCTCATCAACAAGCTCGACGGCGCGTTCGTTGTCAACCCAAAAATCAAGACAATCACCGATCTCAAAGGCAAAACCGTCGGCGTGCAAAGCATGGGCGGCGGCATCTGGATGTTTACCATGCTGGCCTTCGAGCACTGGGGACTTAACCCCGAGCGCGATGGCATCAAATTTCGCATCATCAGCGATCAGGCCGTGATCGCCCAAGCCATCACTTCTGGCACGCTCGACGGCAGCTATCTGGGTTACACCTTTGCGTCCGCTTTGGAACGTCAGGGGTTTCCCACCTTGGCCGATCTTGCCAAGCTCGGTATTCCCTATCAGGGCCTCGGCATCATGGCGCGCCGGAGCTTCGTCGACCGCGCTCCGGAAGTCGCCGAAAAAACGCTCCGCGCGATGGTCGAGTCTATCGCATTCATCAACAAGCCGGACAACAAGGCCGCGGTCATGCGAAGCCTCGCCAAGGGGTTGCGATTGCCAAAAGTCGAGGACGCCGCGGCGGGCTACGAGATGATGAAGATCCTTTACGACCGGCGCATTTTTCCGAACGTGGACGGGCTGCGCACCGTGATTAATCTGCTCGGGAAGACAAACGAGCAAATCCGCCGCCTCAAAGTTGAAGACATTATCGACAACCGCGTGGTGAGGAAGTTGGAGAAGGAGGGGCTTTTCTAGGGGTTCCGGGTTCCAGGTTCAAGGTTTCGGGTTTAACTCGGAACATTAAATCCGAAACACGGAGCGGGGTCGCGTTGCGCGAGCCCGCCAACCTTGACGGTTAAACGGCTCTGGTGGTAGAGCTACCGATGTAGGGGCAGTTTAAAACCTGCCCCTACTAAAACCGAACGAAATGGCCAAAGGAGGAAAAGATTATGGCTGGCAACGGCGATAGCGTAGGCTTCGAAGTGTTGATTTCTTCGGACTCCCATGTGATGGAGCCGTCGGAGATTTTGGCTGAGCGGGCGCCGAGCGCTTACAAAGACCAGGTGCCGCGCTTCCCGAAGTTGAAAGTCGGCGAGAGTTTTCAAACCCATCCTGGAGGATCGGACCCAACGCACCGCATCAAAGAGATGGAGACCGACGGTCTCAGCGCGGAAGTGCTTTACCCGACCTATCTGCTGCCGCACTTCGCGATGGATGACGCGAAACTTCAAGAGGTGAGTTTCCGGGCTTACAATGACTGGTTGATCGACTACTGCCGGACATCGCCGAAACGTTTGATCGGCATTGCCGCGATCGCGGTTTACAATATCGACGAGGCGGTAAAGGAACTGGGGCGCTGCGCCAAGGCCGGCATGAAGGGCTCGATCATCTGGCAGGCGCCGCATCCGGACCTGCCGCTTCATTCTGACCACTACAATAAATTTTGGGCGGCATCACAGGATCTGAACATGCCGGTGAATCTTCATATTCTTACCGGCCACGGCTATCACAAGGAGACCGTTTTCGGGAATCGCCGGTCCGGGGTCGAGCATTACCGGGGCAGCGTGAATCTCAAGCTCAAGGAGATCATCGATGCGTTTTTCGAACTGATTTTCTACGGCGTGTTTGAGCGTTATCCCAAGCTCAAGTTCGTAAGCGTCGAGAATGAGATCGGCTGGATGCCCTTCATGCTGCAGCAGTGGGATTATTACTACAACAGATTCAAGAAGGTGAACCCGCCGCCGATAACGAAGAAGCCGAGCGAATTTTTCAACACACAGGTATTCGGAACCTTCTTCCGCGACACGGTGGCCGGCCACAACTTCGAGTGGTGGGGCCAGGACAATTGCATGTGGTCGAACGACTACCCGCATGGCAATTCCACCTGGCCGGAGTCGCGAAAATTTATCGACCGGGATCTGGGCCACTTGCCAGCGGAGATACGCAGGAAGCTGGTGTGCACCAACGTCGCACAGCTTTACGACATGGAAATCCCGCGGCCGTCAGAGGTGGTTTCGCAGTCGGCCGCCGTTCACTAGCGCGTATCACCCTCACCTCATTCCTCTCCCGTCAAGGGAGAGGAGGTTGGGCCCGGGGGTCGCGACGTCTTGTTAGTCAAAAGAGCGCGTCAGGTGAGCGTCCCCTCTCCCCTCGTGGGAGAGGGTCAGGGTGAGGGGGCTTATTTCAATTCCAAGGAGGTTCTTATGCCCGCGCGTTACGGTTCGGATCTGATCGTCGATTTGATGAAAGTATTGGGGATGGAATACGTCGCGCTCAATCCCGGGTCGAGCTTTCGCGGC
>JACPFE010000303.1 GCA_016183145.1 Deltaproteobacteria bacterium
CCATGCCGGCGGTTTACAGGCTGATTTAGCGCGTTTCATGGCCAAACGTGGTCTACTCTGACCTTGCGGGATAGTCTCGTAGAAAGAGTTTTGCGAGTAAAACATCATGTCTGTCGAGGAGTCCGCAATTTATGAACTCGACGTAGAGGATGTCGAATACGTCCGCCACGGGGACAGACCGCTGCTGGCTCGTCTCTTCACGCCGCGTGGAACAGGGCCGTTTCCGCTCATCATACAGCTGCATGGGGGTGCTTGGTGCCGGGGAGACCGTCTGAACGATACCTTGGTCAACGAGCAACTGGCGAAAAGCGGCTTGGTGGTAGCAGCACTGGATTTCCGGATGCCGCCGGAAGCGCCCTACCCCGCCTCACTGGCGGACATCAATTATGCGATCCGCTGGCTCAAGGCTCGGGCCGCCCAGTTGCGTAGTCGCTCCGACCGGGTGGGCATCTTAGGCGGCTCGAGCGGAGCGCACCAGGCCATGCTGGCCGCGATGAGACCGCACGATCCTCGTTACTCGGCCCTCCTGCTACCTTCGGGCGCTGTGCCCGTTGACGCCAGCGTCACCGGCGTGGTTCTCTGTTGGCCGGTCATCGATCCACTGGGGCGCTACCAGTACGCCAAGACGCTGATCGAGAGCGGAAAACCATATCCAGTGGAGGAGGTGCTCTCCTGCCACTATCAATACTGGCAGACTGAAGAAGCCATGGCGGAGGGTAGCCCGCTGCGTGCCATGGAGCGAGGTGAGCGGGTCGACTTACCTCCGGTTCTGTGTATTCAAGGAACTCTGGACGTCGTCCATCCGCGCATCCACCTCGACCAATTTGTCATGCAATACCGCAAGGCCGGTGGTCAGATAACCCTTGAGCTGTTCGAGGGTGAGGCCGAGGTTTTCATCACTAGAAATCGATCTTCACTAGCTGCGGTACGGGCAGTGGAGAAGATCATCGAATTCTTTCACACAAAGATGCGGTGAGCCGAGACGTCAAAGCGCGAAGGGAAGTGGCCCGGAACGGCGTTCAACCATGCTAACCTGCCGTTACGGTCCGATTTGTGGCCGCGATGCCTATTCGCGTGTCATCTAAGGCACCCGGATTTCGATCATTGCGGGTGTTGGATCGGTAGGAATCGCACTTATTGCCGGCGTTCTGTTGACTCCCCTATTTTTCCCCGGCAGCCTTGTAAAGTCGATCAATAAAGCCACTCTCATCGAGCTTTTTCAAGAATCGCTGGTCAACTAGTTCTTCCACTCTCACCGACTCCGCCTTAGGATTGCGAACCTTCATTAGACGCTGAATGTTTCGCATGCCTTCCAGAGAAGGATACGGTTTGCGCTCCAACCCTAAGAGCATGTCTTGGAACCCCTCTTCGGCCTCACGCTCACTGATTTTGAGCCTTCTCTGCAGGACGTTGAGCGTGGTGGTCTTGTTGGCCGGATTAAGAACATACGCGTTGGCTTCCACTAACGCCTTAAGCGCGCTCTCGATCACAAGCGGTTTCCTTTCAATCAGGGCTGCTCGCGCAACAACACCAACGCTCGCCAGCGGGATATTGCTCTTACCAAACTCGGCCAAAATAAAGCTCCCCTTTTCCTGAAGTCGGCGACTGTAGACACTATCAAGAATGGTCGCGTCTATCGTTCCTGCGAGCAGAGCCTGGGCTAAAACTGTTTGATCACCAAGCGGCATGAGGTTGATTTTGTCCCGGTTAGGCTCCAAGCCTAAGTGTTCCAACCCTAATATGGCCACCATCCAGGTGGTGCCGCCGATGCTCACGATCCCCAGTCTCTTCCCACGCAAGTCTTGGGGTGTTCGAATACCAGGTCTGACAATGAGATCTTGGGTGAGCCGACTGGTGAAATTGGCGAGCAACTTGAGATCTGCGCCGCCGACGGCTGCTCCCATAACCGCTGTTCCGCCCGTGAAGCCCAGCTCGATGTCTCCCGAGGACATCGCCGCCGCCAATATTGGAGAGCCGCGAACGAGGATGATCTCTGCATTGAGTCCATGTTTAACAAAATATCCCTGTTCTTTCGCAACCCAAAGCGGGGCCGCCCTGGCATTCAGCAAGACATGGCCGATGGTTAAATTGTTAGCTGTGGAAGCGGCCTGGCTTTCCCGGCAACTAGCCCAAAGCACGACCGTAACAAGAACAACCGCAAGAGTCTTAGCCACTTCAAACCTCCTCTGGGTTCGACGGCCTAACCATGTCTATTCTTGAGGAGGGCATATAGTCGCTCTTATTCCCCAAAGTCAAGCGTGGTTCTTTGCAGCCAGCGATTCCGTATCGGCACCTGGAAGGGTTTGAAAAGTCTGTACATAGGCGTGTGCGAAAATATCTCGCAAATTGTGCCATTGTCAACAGGTGTATAAACTTCAATGATGCGCTAGTTGACATAACGACTCGTTACCGAGTAGTCTGCTTGCAAATGATCCCGCGCAGGTCACGCAGATCTCGCGGGTCGTCGGCTACCATGGCCGAGGCGGGATCGCAGAGAATCACCAAGGGGAACTTCAAAGCTGTCCGGAAAGACACCCCAAAGAGAAATTGCTGATCTCTTTTCAAGAAGGAGGATCGTCATGAGGACAAGATTAGCGAATAATCATTACTGCGTTCTGGCGATATCCGTGTTTCTTGCGGCCGTGTTTAATTACTCCGGGGCTATGGCGGCAGACAGGTTGGTTGTTCTCTATTCGGCCCGCTCGCTGTCTCAATCCATGCCCTGGATCGCAGAAGCGGCCGGTCTGTTAAAAAAGTACGATCTCGATATGGAGCTGGTTTATGTCGGAGGGGGCCCGCGAGCGGCTGCAGCGACAATTGCCGGGGATACTGGTGTCACGGTAGTGGGCGGGGTGTCGATCGTCCGACCCTTTGTGCAGGGAAACAAAGATCTGGCATTCATAGGCTCTGTGAAAAACATCCTGACGCATAGCATTTTTGCCAAGCCGGACATCAAGAAACCTGAGAACCTAAGGAAGAAAAGGATCGGCGACACACAAATCGGCAGTAACCCGCATTACTTTGCGGTTCAAGCGCTGCGTCATTTTGGGATCGAAGCGCGAGAGGTTGCCTTCATCCAGACCGGAGGCACGGCTGAGACGCTCGCCGCGCTGGTTGCTAAAGGTGTCGACGCCGCCGTATTGCTCCCGCCGATAGATGCCCAAGCGATTGATTTAGGCTATCACTATGTTATCAACGGGCCTGAACTCCGTATCCCCTATGCAGCCACAACCCTTGTCACACGCCGGTCCCTAATCGCTGAGCGTCAACGGGTTTTAAGCCGGGTCATGCGGGTAATGGCGGAAGCGGCGATGATTCTGCACACCGACAGGGAGTTCACTTACAAGGTTCTGGGGAAGCAGTTACGCCTTACCGACAGGAAGATTCTGGACGCCGCCTACAATGCGGAGATCAAAGCTCTCGAGCCCAGACTGGTATTCAAGCCCGAAGCGCTTCAGGCGATTCTTGACGAGGTCGCGGAGATAGACTCGCGTGCCAAGAAGATAAAGCCGCAGGATCTCGTTGATACCCGTTTTCTCGACGAAATGGAGAAGAGCGGATTTTTCGACCAGCTGTGGTCAGGTAAGCGCTAAGACCGCGAGATAATCTAACTGAATATTGAAAGAATCACCGTCGCCCTCGCCCTTCTAGCTCCACGTGGGTATTTCGCACTAAACCGGCCGGTCGTTTAGCAGCATTCCACGTTCGCATGGGGGTGGGTGAAGGGGACGCGTCACTGATTTTTCTTGAGTGGAGTTCAAAGGCCTTCCAGTAATTAATCTTGCTTTCGTAGGAGCTCCCGGCGGCCAAAAACAAAGACCGGATCGGAGGGATCAGATCATGAATGTCGCGCGCCGGCTGTATCCGCTGTTGTTGCTATTGGGGTTATCGACTTTGCCGCTGTCCAGCGAAGCAGGGACGCCCACCGGCAAAACCCCTCCAGCCAGGTTGAGAATAGCTTATGCGGCTCCCATCGGTGTGATGGCGCCCGTATGGATGGCCGCCGAGTCTGGTGCCATGAAAGCGGAGGGGCTTGAGGCGGAATTGATCCTCGTCGAAGCCAGGGCCGCCATTGCCGCGTTGATCGCCAAAGAAATCGACGCACTCGAAATTTCCGCGCCCGGAATTACTCCCGCCGCCATCGCCGGCGGCGACATCACCATGATTGCCGGGCTCCTCAATAAGATGATTTTTTCCTACCACGCGCACAAGGATATCAAGTCCGCCGAGCAACTGCGCGGCAAGGTCGTGGGCTCCGATCGTGTCGGGACCGCGTCGGATTACGGGAGCCGCATGTCGTTGTCTCTGTTGGGGCTCAAGCCCGAAAGCGACGTCTCGATACTGCGCATCGGCGGGTCGAATTTGCTCTGGCCTGCGCTGCAGACCGGTCAGATCGTCGCGGCGCCGCTAACACCGCCGCAGAGCTTCAGCGCGGACGCGCTCGGTTTTAACCGGTTGGTCACCACCTATCATCTCCCCTATCAAAACGTGGGTATCGTGGTGCGAAAATCCGACATCGACGTGAAATTGGATGTCTGGGTTAGGCTCGTGCGCGCGACCAGAGAAGGCATTCGGCGCTGGTATGACGACCCTAAGCTAGCGCGGGACGTGCTGGCCAAGTACACCAAGGAAAGAGATCCGGAAAGACTGCAAAAGACCTACGAGTTCTTTACCAAACAAGCCGGTTTCAACGAGGATCTGACCATGACGGAGCAAGGTATTCAGCAGATATTGAGCTTCCTCGGCGCCACCGTGCTTCCGGCCGCCAAGAACGCCTCTCCCAAGCAGATTTACGATACGCGCATTTTAGACAAAATACGCCAGTGACTGCACGCCCAACCAGTTTCGCTTCAATCCATAGCTCTCGTCAGCTTCGGTCTTGGCGGCATTAAGGTCGTGCCTGGATTTCTGCGTGTCCAGAATAAATGCTGTCGTGATCCATAGGGTGTCTCTCTTGACGACCCGATGGTCAAAGGCGTACTACACAAACTTGTCCAAGAGACCCAGGTTTTTTATTTAATCCCTAGCTCGTTGTTGACCTCCCGCTGCAGCGAGAAATCGAACACGGCTGAGCTTTTCACCGGCTCTTTGAGCTTTAGAAACTGCGCGTCGGCTTTGAGATGCTCTTCGACTTCCTTATCCGTTGGAATGCCGTTTCGCGTATAGGCCGGAAGGGCGTAACGGTGGGTCTCGATGGCGATGGGTTGGCTGACGTTGACGACCTTCGCCAGGATCTCCGCCGATGCGGACTCATTCGCGTGAAGAAAGCGGTTCGCCTTCGCCAGGGCGCGCAGCGTGCGCCTGACGAAGGCGGGTTTTTCGCGCAAGGTTTTTTCCGCCACGATCAGACCGGAGATGAAATTGACGTAGTCATCGGACATTGAGGCGAGCAGGTTCAATTTATGACGGTCGCGGGCGACGAACACGGTGGGTGGGGAAAGTACCGTGATGTGCACTGGCCCGGAGAGCTGCGCTTGAAGCTGCGCGGGCACATCGCCGGAGACGATGGTCGTGATCTCCTTGGCCGGGTCGATGCCGCCCTTGCGCAGCATATGGTTGCCGGCGAATTGCTGGCTGCCGCCAATGGTGGTGATTGCCATGGTCTTGCCGCGCAGGTCGCTGAAGTTTTTCAATTCCGGCCGGGTCACGAGCCAGAACAGGGGAAATTTTTGATTGACGGTCAGTACCTTGAGCGGCAGTCCTTGAATGATGGCGCGGATCGCCGTGCCCATGATGTGAATTCCCTCGATGTCGCCGCTCACAGCAGCAGCGATGGAGGTGGTGCCGCGGGTCAGAATGAGCTGCGGTTCGAGAGCTTCTTCCTTGAAGAAACCCTTCTCGATGGCGATAAACGGCAAGATCGAAGCGATGGAGCGGCTCGCGTAGGCGATACGGATGCGATCGTCCGCCGAAGCGACGGACGTTAGCGCCAGCCACGAAAGAAACAGTCCGAAGAACAGTTTTCTTAAGCGCATTCTCATCCCATTGATCCCTCTAACAAGAGATTCCTTGAATTGCAACGGAATGGTGGGCTATAAGAACTCAGCCACAAAGAGCGACATTCTGCGCGGCAAGACGTTGCACATGTACCGACAGTCGTATGCGGGGAAGGATGAAGGGAGGTGAGGGGTGAGGAGTGAGGAGTGAGGAGTAAGTCGAGGGAGAATTTTGGATTGCCGATGGTTCGACGGAGCTCACCACAGGTTTTGGATTTTGGATTGGGGGCAAGGAAATGAACAAAGAATCTTCAATCAGGGCTCCGGGTTTTCTGTCCGGCAATCGAAAATCCAAAAGCGGCCCCGCGGACCAAAAGCGGCCCCGCAGACCAAAATGGATTGTGGTTATCGCCATCGGTGTCGCATTCGCGATGTGTGGGGCTGTGGCCCAAGCGGGGCAGTCCAAGGTCTATCGTATCGGCGCCATCCACCAGGGCGGACCGATTAGAGCGGTAGTAGAGGGATTGCGCGACGGTCTCAAGCAGGCGGGGTTGGAGGAAGGGAAACACTTTGTCCTGGATACCCGGGATACGAAGGGCGATCTCAAGGCGGTCGAAGAGGCGGCGCAGAATTTTGAACGTGACAAGGTCAACTTGATTTACGCGGTGACCACGTCTGTCACCACCGCGGTGAAGAACGTTACCTCGAAGAGCCCAATCGTTTTCGCTGTCGGCAGCGACCCGGTCGCCAGCGGACTGGTGCAAAGCTTTGGGAGACCTGGGGGGAGACTCACGGGCGTTCAGTATTCGGTCACGGATCTCACCGGGAAGCGGCTGGAAATTCTCAAGGAGATGCTGCCAAAGCTCAGCCGCGTGATCATCATCTACAACCCTAACAACCGCGTCTCTGTCGAAGCGGCTGCGTTGGCCCGCCAGGCGGGAAAGCTGCTCCGGGTCCAGTTGATCGAACGGCAGGCCGCTTCCGTCGAAGAACTGCGTCAGCGCGTCGGCGCGCTCAAAGCCAAGGAAGCGGACGCCTATTTCTACACGACGGATGCGATAGTAACTAGTCAGGCTCAATTCGTCGTAGACACGGCAGCGTCCAAAAAGCTGCCGACGATGTTCTCGGAGCAGAGTCTCGTTGTCATGGGGGGCCTCGCCAGCTACGGTCAGAATTTTCACGAGACCGGTCGCCTCTCGGCGAAGTATGTTCAGAAAATCATGACCGGCGCCCAACCGGGGGACCTACGGGTGGAGGTCGTCGATAAGTTTGAGTTGGTCATTAACTTGAAGACGGCGAAGCAAATTGGTCTCACGATTCCGCCGAACCTGCTGGCGCGGGCGGAGAAGGTGATTCGGTGAGAAGCAGGCAAGAGGCAACAGCCAACAGGCAATAGGAGAGAAAAAACGTGAGCAAAAAAAACACCGGACTTTTCCTAGTAACTGCAGTTCTTATCTTTGCTTCTATGGCCGATGCGCAGCAGCCAACCAAGCTCAACCGGATTGGACTTCTGGCAGGCGGACATGGATTGGGCTCGGCTGGAGAGGCATTGCGCGTTGGCCTGCGTGATTTTGGCTGGGTTGAAGGCCGGAACATCCAGATCGAGTCCCGCCTGGCGGAGCTGAATTTAGAGAAGCTGCCGCAGTTGGCATCGGAACTCGTGCGGATTAAGGTTGCGGTGATCGTCGCAGACGGCGATCCGGCGATCCGCGCGGCGAAGCAAGCCACTGGCAGCATTCCCATTGTCGGCATCTCACCTGGCGATCTCGTCAGAGAGCGTCTGGTTGCCAGCCTGGCGCGGCCGGGCGGAAATATCACGGGGCTAACATCCATTTCTGTCGATTTGAGCGGTAAGCGGCTCGAGCTGATCAACGAGGCTTTTCCTAAAGCCCGTCGCGTAGCTGTTCTCTGGAACCCCGCCAATCCATCCAATGCGCTCGAATACAAAGAAATGGAAAGCGCCGCCCAGGCGCTTGGTTTAAAACTTCAACCTCTCAAGGTAGGGGCTCAGGGCGAGTTGCGCGGCGCGTTCGCAGCGGCGATCAGGGACCGAGCTAACGCGCTCATCGTGGCTCGCGACACACTCATCGACAGCCAACACTTCCAGATAATGGACTTCGCTATCGATAAACGGCTGCCCTCGATTTACGGAGAGATGCAATTTGTCGAGGCCGGCGGTCTCATGTCCTATGGACCGAGCCGCCTGGAGTTGTTCCGCCGCGCCGCAGTCTTTGTGGACAAGATCCTGAACGGTCGTCAACCCGCTGACTTGCCTGTGGAGCAACCGATGAAGTTCGAGTTTGTCGTCAACCTTAAGACCGCCAAGCAGATCGGTCTCACGGTTCCGCCCAACGTGCTGGTGCGGGCGCAGAAGGTCATTCGCTGAATTTTGGATTTGCGATTTTGGATTGAGGGAGAGAGGACAATGAACAAGATTTTTCGGTTTCGGTTCTTACGTTCTTGCGCCGACAATCCAAAGTCGAAAACCTGTCCTCAGCCAAGTCGAAGCATCCAAAATCTACAAACCGTTTTATGACGAGGTGGCGCATGGCATGGAGCAGCGCGAAGAGGCCCCGGAGTTCAAAGGATCGGGGGATTGATATGAGGAACGAGGCCAAGATGATTCGGCGATTTTTAGCAGCGGCGTTTTTTGTTCTAGGAGTTTGCAGCGCCGTCGAGCAGACGCGATGCGCGCTTCTTTTCGCCGGGCAAAGCACGGCGCCGGGCGTGAAAATCATGGCCAGCTACGGCGGCGAGCTGGGTTACCAAGCGCCGCTGTGGGTTGCGCATGATCTCAAATTATTCGCCAAGCAGGGGATCACCTCGGAGCTTATCCGCATCGCCGGCGGCTCGCGCAGCATGGCGGCGCTCCTGTCGGGCGCCACGGAGATTTCCCAGAGCGCCGGTGTCGCACCGGTGCAGGCCGACTTGGCGGGAGGCGATCTGGTCATCGTCGCGACCTCGACCAACCGGCCCACGGTGAGCATCGTCGCGCAGCCAAAGACGGTGAGCCGGCCGCAAGATCTGGTGGGTAAGACAGTGGGGCTTGTGGGGCGCGGCGAGATGAACGAGTTTTTCTTCTTGAACGCGCTCGAGCGCTGGAAGATCGATCCCAAGTCGGTGACCTTCATCGCCATCCCCGGCTCGCAGCCGCGGCTGGTGGGCGTTGCCACGGGAACCATCGACGCGACGATTCTGGCGCCGCCTTTTACCTTCGAGGCCGAAAAGCTGCGGTTGACGACGCTGGCGGATTTCACCACCGGCTCGGACCCTTTTCCGCAGTCGGGTCTGGTCGTGCGTAAAGAATATCTCCGCAACAATCGCGAACTGGTGAAGCGCGTGCTCATGGCCTACGTCGAAGCGATCCATGTGCTCAAGACCGATAGCGAGAAGAGCACCGCGATCATGAAAAAGTATATGCGGATCACGGACGATACGATTGCCAAGCGAAGCTTCGAATACTACTCGAAACTGTTCTCTCAGCCGCCGCTGACGGATGAGAAAGGGATCGGCGTGGTGCTGAAGTTCTTGGCGACTCAGCCGGGCACGGCCCACGCGAAGAATGCCAAGGCCGCAGACTTTTTCGACAACAGCGTGTTGGCCGAGCTGCAACGCGAGGGTTTTATGGCGCGCTTCAAGTAGCGCTAATCTTCTTGAGTGGCAGAACCGCAACCAACGAAGGAGAATAGGATTTCACCACGAAGGACCACGAAGAGCACGAAGTTCCCCCTCCTTCATCCTCCCCCGCTTGCGGGGGAGGAAAGAGGTGGGGGCGAGCCCTTCGTGTCCTTCGTGCTCTTCGTGGTGAGCATGAAGTCCGAGTTGTGATCCCGCCAGCGCGAATAGCTCCCGGAAAATTTGCGTGGCGTTACGAAAGGGCATCCTTTGACGCGATCCTATTTTAACTACGAATCGATGCTGCGCTGGCGCGCCGAGTGGCTGGAGAAACAGCTCACGGGTAAGTTGCTCGTGAGATCCACCGACCGTGACTTCGAAGCGTCGCGCCAGGCGCTGCTCAAACGGTACGTGACTTTTGAATTCACGCCCGAAGTGGCATCGATCAATTGGTCGGTGTTTCTCAACGATGTGAGAGCGCACTCCGGCCGCCACCGGCATCAGGGCGGGCTCGTGCTGTTCGTCATCGAGGGCAGCGGCAGCACGGATATCGACGGCACGCTCTACAAATGGCAGCGCGGTGATCTGATCACGTTGCCGATCCGGCCCGGCGGCGTCGAGCACCAGCACTTCAACGACCAAGCCGGAAAGGACTGCCGCTGGGTCGCCTTTTATTACAAGCCGTTCGAAGACTGGGTCTGCCACACGATGATGCATCTCCAGGACCACACCGACGCGCCCGCAGCTACCAGCATGGGCCACGGCGTTGCAAACTCGCAGGCGGGTCTCAGTCTCAAATTTCCGGAATTTCATTATCGCGGAGAATCTTCACGGCGGCAAAATC
The DNA here is from genome assembly GCA_016183145.1 of Deltaproteobacteria bacterium. Taxonomy (GTDB): domain Bacteria; phylum Desulfobacterota; class Binatia; order UBA9968; family UBA9968; genus JACPFE01. The sequence goes on from JACPFE010000303.1 coordinate 10,396, forward strand.
TGTACGATGCGCTGATGCAGATTCGCAACGCCCAGCGCCAACTGCGCGGGCCGGCAAGCTGCATCCGCCGCGGCGATGAACTGCCGTGGGAAGTGAACGCGCACGGCATCATGCGCTGGTACCTGCACCCGCTCTTTCTTTACACCGCGCTGCGTAATTTTAGCGCGTACCTTCAGTGCGTTCCGCCCGGCAGCCGGAGCGGCGTGCAAAGACATCCCGGCGACAAAGTGTTTTTTTTCCTGCGCGGCAAGGGGTACACGATGATCGACGGCGCGCGCTACGATTGGGGCGCGGAGGACTTGCTGATCTTGCCGATCCGTCCCGACGGCGTGGCGTATCAACATTTTAACGACGATCCGAGCGCGCCGGCGTTCTTATTCGCCTGCGAGCCCAATCTTGCGTTTATCTTCGATCTCGACCGCGGCAGCAGCTTCGAAAATCTGGAACAGGCGCCGGAATTCAGCGACGAGAGCGCGAAGCGCGCCATCGCGGCGAAGCCGCCGGTGTTCTGAAAAAGGTAGAATTCTTCTTGCGGTGCTTCCACAGGGTTCGTCTATAGCTTCGCTCCACGTTGCGTGAAACGCTTGCCCTGTTTATTGTTATCTCTATCATGTCAAACGACCCGTCTTTTCTCCAACTGATCAAAGTCCATCAGTGGCTCGACGAGCTGTTTTTGGCTCATCGAACCGCGCTCCTGTCGCTGGATCTCTCTCAAGCGAAGTTGCTCTTTGACCGATATGAGACCAACCTTCTCTCGCACATGAAGGATGAGGAGGAGTCGCTGATACCTATCTATGGGGCGAGGATATCCGACGTGCCCGGCGGCGCCGTCGAACTGTTCATCGGCGAACACAAGAAAATCAGAGGGTTTCTCGCCGAATTCCGTCAGGCGCTAGGAGAACTGCGAAGCCAAAAGGGGCTTGCGCTGAAACATAAGGCCATCGAACTACTTGATCGGGAAGGTATGTTTAACGGCCTCCTGCAACACCATCACGCACGCGAGCGAAACGCCCTTTACCCCTGGTTGGATTTGATCACATCCGTGGAAGAGCGGGCAACCCTGCTCGCGGGCTGTTCGAGCTTGAGTGCTTACAAAGTTGCACTGGACGCAGGGCAGAGTGCAAAATAGGTTACGCGCAATGGTCAGCGTCGTAGATCGGCGCGTTGCGAAAACGGGTGAACGGGATGTCGCGCGGCGCCTCCACCCATCCTACGTTCTATGCGCGCTGCCTGCTTTTGCCGAAGCAAAAGGCATCGATTGCGATACTCGCCTCGCGGCCAAAATATTCCTCTTTACACTCAGGGCAGATTTCACGCTCTACGTCGGGAACTACGATCAGGCGGGCCTTCAGTTTTGCCCGGAAAGGTTTCCGCACGCGTTTGATGCTGCGGCTACCACAGTTCGGACAGTGTCTAAGTGCCGATGTTTTCATGTCGACCGTTTTGCTTAAACAAGAATATAAAGCGTCCCTTCTCCGAATTCTCTCCGAATGACGCCTTTAGTATAGATCAACAATCCACCAAAGGTAAACCCTTCGATAACGTAAAGCGTCTCTCGGCGGCCAGAGCGGAACCGGCTGGCGGAACGGAGGATCTTGTTTATTCCGGTTGCGCTGATGATCGCTTCCAGTACGTCTGTCTGTAACAAGCCATCGCGTAATGGCGGAATGTCTATCAGAGAAAGCGGCACAGTACGGGTCGTGCCGTAATCGGAAAGCGGATATTACCTAAAGAGGTCGAAATTATAAATGAAATGGTGGTGCCCGACATACCGCAATTC
>JACPFE010000047.1 GCA_016183145.1 Deltaproteobacteria bacterium
ATCAGTTAAAAAAAAGTGGAACTTAATAGGAAACAGACAGTCAAATCAATTAGCACCCTTTCGCGATTCGTCCCTCTTTTCCGACAAGGGCGAGGGCGCGGCGAATTCGCAACTCGAAGGGAATGGCCTGTACTGGTTCCCTGCGATACGGGCGTAGCAAGCCCATTGAGCGGGCATGTGAGGACGGCGTGAAGACGACAACTGTAGGGTTTTTGAATGTAGGTGACTTGAAAATTCAAAAGCCTCCTGTATCATACGTAACTCGCTCCTAGTCAAATGAAGCGGCTTGGCATCATCATTTTATCCATCTTTGTTCTCTACGGTGGACTGGCATCGGCTTTGGACGGGTGTTGGGATCGTGGAGATCAGGCCGATCAGTTGGCAAGCGAGACTCATCACGACTCCCATTCTTCCCTTCGTCACACCCACCCTTCGGATGATTCCTTCTCACTGATCCATTGCTGTTCATTTGCCAACCGGGTTGGACCGGCGACGAAGACGGCCGTAACTAGACTACCCCGACCGATTGAAGAAATTTCACTCGATCGCTATCGTTCCGTTCTACCGGTATCGGTGGGACTATCCGGTTCGGGATTGCTGATTTCCTTGCGTAGAAACCTCACGTTTTCTTTTTCCGCGGGTATCCCGCATCACCTTTTTCTCTCCGTCCTACATATCTGAATATCTGACTGATCCCTCTGAGTCTTATTCTTAGGTCTGTCCAGCCGGCGCAGCCGGGGGTGAGGATCAATTATCTTAATGTGTTTCTATTATGAAAGGGGGCTATGAGTATGCCTAGAAGAGAAGTTTGTGTAGGGTTAGCGGTTGTTTTCTTGTTTGCTTCAATTTCCCGCGTCAACGCTGCAGAAGTTGACATGCATCACCCTAAAGGGTGGACGTTCACAATGCCGAAGGGAGATCCCGTCAAAGGCCGCGCTGCCTTCGATAAGTTTAGCTGTTATTCATGCCACGAGGTGCGCGGAGAAAAGTTCCCTGCTCCCGATAAGGGGCAGGCCGTCGGACCGGAGCTGAGCCAGATGGGACCTCTCCATCCACTGGAGTACTTTACGGAGTCAACCATCAACCCGGATGCCGTGGGCGCGAAAAAGTATCGAGGCCCGGACGGAAAATCGAAGATGCCCACTTTCAATGAGGATATGACCGTTCAAGAACTGATTGATCTATCAGCCTACATGGCGTCGCTCCGGCCGAAAGGGGTGCCGAAATTGGTCAGCGGGATTGGAAAAGTAATCGCTCTGGTTCCCGAAAGCCAGCAGATCGTTGTCGACCACGAAGAGATTAAAGGCTTCATGGACGCGATGACGATGGGCTACAAAGTTAGCTCGAATTCCCTCCTGAAGGGACTAAAGCCGGGGGACAAAATTCGCTTCGCCATCGATACCGAGAAACACGCGGTCACGAGAATTGAGAAACTCAAGAGTTGATTCAACGGAAGGGAGAAAGTTGATGAAACCTCACAAAAAGAAATTGTTACTCATTTTTGCTTTGTTGTTTTTAGCAGGCTGCGCCGCCTACAAGTTAGAGCCGCTGATGACAACCCACCCGGCTCACCCTGACGCCACGGCTGTCCCCGTACGTCCTGTTTCCAAAACGCTTGCCTATACGCGAGCGGATATTCCTTCGCCACAACCGCTTGTCGCTATTGCACCGCCACAGGGCCAAGAGGCTCAACAGGCAGCACAGAGTGAACAAAAAACCGTCGTGGGCGAGGGGAAAGTGATTGCGATCGTGCCGAATGCCAACCAGATTGTCGTCGAACACGGCGAAATCAAAGGTTTCATGGACGCGATGACGATGGGCTACCGCGTTGATCCGCCGTCTCTTCTTGAGGGACTGAAATCCGGCGACAAAGTTCGCTTCACCATCGACGTGCCGAAAAAAGCCATCGTCAAGATCGAGAAAATGAAATAGGCAAGGGAGGTGCTCGAGGATGCTCTCGCTATACAACACTATAATCTTGTTTATTTCGCTGGTTGTCTTGAGCGGCTGTGCGACGGTGAGTCTCGATGCGGGCTTTGCCGATGTCAGCGCGCTGGTCGAAGAGCGCGGTGGACTTAAAGTTTTTTGGAACAATGGCACCGAACTGGATCGAAAAGCCGCGGAAAAGCTCGAATCCTTAGCGAAAAATAAGCTAACCGTCGATGACACGGTTCAAATCGCATTGCTTAACAACCGCGAGCTGCAAGCGGTTTACGCGGATCTCGGTGTCGCACAGGCGGATTTGGTGCAAGCTGGATTGCTGAGCAATCCGATCTTCGACGCCGCCATGAGATGGCCGACACCCGGCGGGGGCACGCCGGAGCTGGAGCTCGCCGTGGTGATGAATTTTCTCGACATTTTCTATTTGCCCTTGCGCAAGCGCGTCGCGGCGGCGCGCTTCGAGGAGGCGAAAACTCGAGTGAGCGGCTTAGTGTTGGACTTTACGGGACGCGTTCGAACCACCTTTTTTTCGCATCAAGCAAACGAGCAAATGCTTGAGTTGCGCCAGACGATTGTGCAGGCGCTCCACGCTTCCTTTGAGGTCACGCGCCGGTTGTATGAGGCGGGAAATATTACCGACCTCGACTTTGCCCGGGAACGGGCGCTTTTGGAGGCCGGAAAGTTGGCGCTTGGATCCGCCGAGGTCGCTGCGCGGCAAAGCCGCGAAGAACTAAACATTCTAATGGGTTTTTGGGGCAAACAGACGGACTGGCAAACCGAAGGCCGTTTACCGGAAATGCCGCGGGAGCCGATCCAGACGGAGGATATCGAACGTGTCGCGCTCCAGCGCAGTGTGGATCTTTTGAACGCCCGGCAACGAGTAATCTCTGCGGGCGAACAGCTAGGACTGAACCGAGCGACAGCTCTGATTCCGGAATCGCACATGGGAGCGTTGGGTGAGCGGACCGATGGATCGTGGGAAGTCGGGCCGGTACTGGAGTTTCCCATTCCTCTATTTGATCAGGGACAGGCTCGTACCGGCCGTGCGGCTGCCGAGCTCAGGCGTGCTCACCAGGAGTACTACGCACTCGCGGTTAGGATCCGCGCGACCGCGCGATCGCTTCGAGATCGAGCGCAAGGATTGCGGGATCGCGCTTTGTACTTTCGCGACATCATGCTGCCGCTGCACGAGCGCATCGTCAATGAAACTCAATTGCACTACAACGCCATGCAACTTGGCCCCGTTCAGTTACTGCGCGCGCGTGAGCAGCAGATCGAGATCGGCGCGGCGTATGTTGAAGCGCTGCGTGACTACTGGCTGGCTCGGTCGGAGTTGGCGCAGCTCTTAAGCGGTCGCTTGCCGGGAGGCGAGGGCGCGCGAGCCGGTGAGGCAGCCGCATCAATGAGGAGAGCAGGGCCGCAAGGTCGTAATCCAGAAGGGCATTAAAACAGGGAGAACTATCATGGCTAAAAAGCTATCACGACGACAATTACTAGGAATCGGCGCTGCTGGTCTAGCCGGAAGTGTTGCGCTGCTAGGAAAAGAAAGCGAGGCGAAAACTCATGGCGGTTCAGCCCAATATCAACCGGGAGGTGCTGGCCAGAGCGGTCGTGGCGGCCGGCCTTATTGGGAAAAAAGCTACAGCGGAGGACCTATCGATGTAAAGCCGTTGCCGCCGGCACTCGCTGGAAAGGGTTACAAACCGGTCGTCGTCCCGAATGGCGACGCTTTGCCTTTTAAGGTAGTCGATGGAGTAAAAGTCTTTCATCTCATCGCTGAAGAAGTGGACCACTTTTTTGATTCGGGTCTGCGCGCCACGTGCTGGGGATTCAACGGTCGTGTGAACAGCACGATTATCGAGGCTGTCGAAGGCGAACGGATACGGATCTACGTCACCAACCGGCTGCCGGTTTTGACCTCCGTCCACTGGCACGGCTTTTATCTTCCCAATGGGATGGATGGCGTCGGCGGGCTCACCCAGCCTTATATAAAGGCCGGTGAGACGGTGAAATACGAATGGACTCTCAGGCAATATGGAAGTTTTATGTTTCATGCTCATCACGACGAAATGACGCAGATGGGAATGGGGTTGATCGGGATGTTCGTTGTGCATCCGCGAAATCCCTCTCCCGACTACCGTGTCGATCGTGATTTCTCCCTCATGATCAGCGAATGGTCGATCGACGCGGGAACCTCTCGCCCGAATACTTTGAAAATGAACGACTTCAACATCCTTACGATTAATGGCAAGGTCTTTCCCTCGACTGCGCCGTTGGTGTGCAAGACCGGTGATCGAGTCCGGATTCGGCTGGGGAACTTGGGCGCGATGGACCACCATCCCATGCACCTCCACGGGTATCACTTCCGGATCACCGCGACCGACGGCGAGGATATTCCCCTCTCTGCCCAGTGGCCGGAAACGACGGCTCTGGTGGCGGTCGGACAGTCGCGCAACATTGAGTTCATCGCTGATGCTCCCGGCGACTGGGCCTTTCACTGCCACATGACCCACCATGTGATGAACCAGATGGGGCACGAGTTTCCCAATATGGTTGGGATAACCCCTGGGGATTTGGAAGAGAAGATTCGCCCTCTTCTACCGGCATATATGACGATGGGCCACACAGGGATGGACATGGGACGAATGGCCGAGGTCATGCCTTATCCTAAGAACACGATCTCCATGAAGGGTGCGCCCGGACCTTTTGGCGACTATATTTCCATGGGTGGGCTTTTTACGGTCGTTAAAGTGCGGGATCAGTTGAAGAGTTACGATGAAGATCCTGGGTGGTACAGGCATCCGCCCGAGACCGTAGCGTTGAAAGCAAGCGACGAAGAGCTTCGCCGGGACGGAATCAACGTCAAGTCTGATGGAGGTGCTACTAGCAACCATGGTCGCTGACGTTTTGAACGAGACACTGAGATCG
>JACPFE010000304.1 GCA_016183145.1 Deltaproteobacteria bacterium
CCCATGATCCGCTCTTGGCGGAGAAGCGGAACCGCCAGAACAGATCGATATCCGAGGCGAGCGAGAAGGGGCCGCACGGTCGTGGCGGTAGACTCATGCTGCTCCAGGATGTTCGGAACCTGGACTGGTGTCCGAGTGGTCGCCGCTTGCCCGGTGGTGCCTTGACCCAGACGGACCGGCGTCGCTCGCAGCGCCTCAACCACTTGGTCTTCCATGCGCTGGCTGGCTCTCAGATGAAACTCTTGTTTGACTTCGTCGTACTCGTAAACAACTCCACCATTGGCTCCAGAGAGCTGGACTGCGTGGCCGACGATGGTGCTAAGGACCGTTTGGAGGTCGAGAGTGGAGCTGACCGCTTGACCGACCTCTCCCAAGGCTTTCAGTTCTTCCACCGACCGCGCCAGCTCGCGCGTGCGCGCCTGGATCTCTTGGAAAAGGCGCACGTTCTCAATCGCGATCACCGACTGGTCGGCAAATGTTTCCAACAGTTTAATTTGCTTATCCGAGAACGGGCGGACCTCCATTCGGCGTATCATAATAGCGCCAATGGGGACGCCCTCCCGAAGCAGAGGCGTAGCAAGTATGGTCCGATGTCCAAAGCGTTTCTGGTAGGCCAAACCTCCCGGAAATTCGTCTTCAGAGACTGCCGCCATATCGTGAATGTGGACCGGCTGCCGGTCAATGATAGCCCGGCCACTGATTGTCCCACGATTGAGGGGTATCCTCTCATCCATACTGATTATCGGGAATGGTCCGCATGAAGCCGCCAAGCAAATAACCTCGCCCTCGATACGGAAAATATGAGCATCGACGGACTCGCACAGCCGCGCGGCACTTTCTGCAACGGTGTCCATCACGGGTTGAAGGTCGGTCGGCGAGCCGGCGATAACGCGCAATATTTCGCTGGTCGCCGTCTGCTGCTCCAGCGCCTCGGTGAGTTCCTGGAACAAGCGCACATTCTCGATGGCGATCACCGCTTGAGCGGCAAAGGTCTCAAGAAGCTTTATCTGTTTTTCCGAGAAGGGACGGACCTCGAGGCGACGGATATTGATCGATCCAATGGGCACACCTTTACGTAGCAGGGGGGTGACGAGCATGGTACGAGTGCCGGCCATTGGCTGGCGATTCCGCGACTCTGGAAATTCAGTTTCCATTTCGGCGGCCAGGTCGGCAACATGAATAGTCTTTCTATCAACGATCGCCCGGCCTACAGGTGAGTCGCGATTGATTCGGTTAGGTTCTGGGACCGGCATCGTCCCGAATTTCGCGACTTGTGTAAGAATCTCCCCGTCGAACCGGCTCACCACCGCGTCTTTCGCGTCGCACAATCGAGCGGCATTCTCCGCGACAGTGTCCAGCACCGGCTGGATGTCGGTCGGCGAGCTGGCGATGACGCCCAAGATTTCACTCGTCGCAGTTTGCTGCTCCAGTGATTCCTTGAGCTCTTGGAACAGCCGTACGTTCTCGATGGCGATCACTGCCTGGTCGGCGAAAGTCTTGAGGAGAGCAACCTGCTTGTCAGTGAAAGGTTGGACTTCGCTTCGGCGCATCCCAATCACGCCGATCGGAATACCCTCGCGTAGCAGTGGGATGGCAAGCATGGTTCGATAACCAAACCGGGTTCCCCGGCTTTCGGGATAATCCGCCGCGACCTCCCGGAAGTCACGAATGTGAATCGTTTCGCGGTCCACAATCGCTCGCCCCAGGAACGAGTTGCGATCCAGCGGCGCCTCCGTCCCAATCGGGCTTGTCGGGGCCGATCCATAGGCGGCGACCTTTCGAAGGACAGCACGTTCCACTTGCATAAAAATACTCGCATCAGACGCGTCACACAGCCGTGCCGCGCTTTCCGCGACGACATCGAGCACCGGCTGGACATCGGTCGGCGAGCTGGCTATGACGCGCAGGATCTCGCTCGTCGCGGTCTGTTGCTCCAAAGCTTCGGTGAGCTGGCGGTTACGAGTGTCGAGTTCAATAAACAACCGAACGTTTTCGATGGCGATCACGGCTTGGTCGGCGAAGGTTTTGAGAAGGGCGATTTGTTTGTCCGTAAAAGGACGGACTTCCGGTCGACGGACATGAATTGCTCCGATCGCAACTCCTTCGCGAAGCAAGGGTGTGGACAGAACAGTTCGAATGTCGCCTGCCCGAAAGCTTTCAGAAAATTCCACTAGAGACTCCGGGCTCAGAATGTCATGGATGTGCACGGTTTCTCTGTCGATCATTGCCCGGCCGCTTGGTATGGAGCGAGTCATTGCTCTACTTTCCTCGGACCGGGGCACCGGAATCGAACCATGCGACGCGACCAGCCAATACTTATGCCCGTCAGTACGCCAAATGGCCGCATCACCTGCATCACACAATCGCGCGGCATTTTGTGCAACCACATCGAGCACCGGCTGGATGTCGGTCGGTGAGCTGGCGATGACGCGTAGAATCTCGCTCGTCGCGGTCTGCTGCTCCAGCGCTTCGGTGAGATCGCGATTGCGAACTTGAAGTTCCTGGAACAGCCGCACGTTCTCGATGGCGATCACGGCCTGGTCGGCGAAGGTTTGGAGAAGAGCGATTTGCTTGTCGGAAAACGGGCGCACCTCGTCGCGCCGGATCAGGATGGCGCCGATGGACATGCCCTGGCGCAGCAAG
>JACPFE010000305.1 GCA_016183145.1 Deltaproteobacteria bacterium
TGAGCATAATCCTGCAACGATTGATCGCTCGAATAGGCATGGACCGTAGTCATCGACGCGCAGTCGACGCCGAGGGCTCGATCTAGAGAGCTCAATAAAAGCGCGAAGGCATTGGTCGTCGCCGAGCCGGCTGAAATCATCTTGTCCGCGACCGCCGCACTGCTCTCGTTGATTCCCGGTATGACGATGCGGTCGATGGGCTCCGCCGGCAGCGACGCCAAAATGACCCGCCCGGCGCCGGCACGTAAATGGGCTTCCATGTCCTGGCGCCGCCGATATCGGCCGGTGGCGTCGACGACGCAGTCAACGTTCAGGACGTCCCACGGAACCTCTCCCGGTCGCGCAAGCTGAAGCATTCTGGTGCGAAACTGCTCGTTGATCAAATAATTGTCGCGGAGTTCCGAGGTCGGCTCCTCGACTCCATCGCTTTTGAGCAGGTACTGGAGGATCTCCGGTTTGCCGATATCCGCCACGGCCACGATTTCGCAGTCATCGCTTTCGAGCGCAAGGTGATAGAGGTGCCGGCCAATCTGGCCCAAGCCCATAATGCCGATTCGGATTTTCCCGTGATGCATCGGTCCAGCTCCCCCTTCCTTAAGACTAAGATTGGAATATTAAGATTATTCTATACCCCGCAAATTGAAAAAGCGATGAAACGACCGACTCACGCCGCCCGCCGGCAAAGAGCGCGGGGCTTTACGCGGGTGACACCTCTGTGTTATCGATCACGGACTAGCTGCCGGTGCCGTTTCTAAACACCGTAGTCCGCCAGTTAGGAAAGGCGACGACGAAACATGAGAACGATCGCAACAAGCGTAACGGCAAGCGCCACGCTGACTTTTCTGATTGTGGTCTCCAGCGCGAGTCTCGTGCGGGCTGCAGCCGCGCCGGTGGAGAAAGTCAATGCCAGCTATGGCGCGATCTCCGGTTCGATGCTGCCGATCTGGGTCGCCAAAGAGGCGCGGTTTTTCGAGAAATACGGCCTGGACTTAAACCTCGTCTACATCTCCGGGGGCCCGCGCGCCATTATGTCGCTTATCGGCGGCAGCGTGCAGTTCGTCAATCACTCGGGCATGCCCGCGCTGGAAGCTTACCAGCGCGGCGCCGACACGGCGCTGATCGCCTCGCCGATGAACCAGCTTGAGCACTCGCTGGTGGTGCAGAAAAACATCACAAGCGTCGAACAACTGCGCGGCAAAATCCTGGGCATGAGCACGGCTGGCTCGCTCACGGATGTTCTCCTCCGCGAAGGTCTGCGGCTGAACGGCATCCCGGAAAAGGACGTGACCATCCTGCCGGTGGGCGATCTGGGCGCGCGCCTGAGCGCCCTTCAAACCGGGCGGCTCCACGGCGTGATCGTCGCCGGAGTGCAGACGCTCGCAGCGACCAAGATGGGATTCAAACAACTCATCGATTTCTCCGAACTGCCCATCGAAATCTCCGGCTCGGGAATTCTCGTGCGCCGCGCCTACGTGATGAAGAATCAGGAGACCACGCTCAAGTTCCTCAAAGCCTGGATCGAAGGGATTTATCTGCTCAAAGCCAAACCGGAGTTCGGTCTCGGCGTGCTAAGAAAGTACGTAGCCACCCAGGACACCGAAGTTCTAAATACGATCTACGGCCACTACAAAGACAAGCTTGATACCAAGCCGACTCCCTTGGGGCGCGTGGCGAAATCGATGTTCTACCTGCTCTCGCGCACCAACCCGGACATTCCCGGCGGCAACCCTGAAGGCTTTGTCGACGCGCGCTTCATCAACCAGCTCGAAAGCGCAGGATTCTTCGACGGGATGAACCGACAGTACGGTAAGTGAAGCCACCCAAAGGGGACGGTCCCCTTTCCGGAAGGGGGGGCCGGGTGACGAAGATGCTGAAGCTGCCGCGTGAGATCAAAAGCGACTGGCGCAAGGAAGTTTCCATGACCGGGCCGAGCACCATAGCGAGGATGAACGGAGCCCCCTCAAAGCCTACCCGGCGCAGGAAAAAACCAAGGATACCGAACCCCAGCATGATGACGATCTCGGCGACGTTCGAGTTGAGGCTGTAAACGCCGATCAAACAGAACAATAAAATTAGCGGGAAAAGGATGACATAGGGCGTCTTTAGCACCCGTACCCAGAGGCCGATGAGCGGAAGGTTCAGCACCAGCAGCATGAGGTTGCCGATATACATGCTCGCGATAAATCCCCAGAAGAGCTCCGGATATTTGCCGATGAAAAGCGGACCCGGCTGGATGCCGTGGATCATCAGCGCGCCCATGAACAGCGCCATGATCGCGCTGCATGAGCCCGATCACTCCGACGGGCAAGGGGATGCCGAGCAACCAACCAAAGAGCGCGTATGCAACCACAGCCGCCGCCAAGGCGATAGCGATCACTTTGTACCATTGCTGAGGCTCGATGGCGCGCAGCAGCAAGACCATCAAAAGAAAGGCGGTCACCAGAAAACCCAGACGCTCCAGCGCGAGCGCAAAGCCGACCAGCGTCGCCAGCGTCGCGCCGATTCTCACCCAGCCCTCGGCTTCGATCCGCGTCGTGCCGCGCCCCGTGCGCGCGCCGCGCAACTAACAGAATCGCCTGCGAAGTGTCAAATCAACCTGGACGCTTGCTTGACACCACCGGGGATAATTTCTAGAAGAGAAAGTACCGAACGGCATTTTTCAAGCAAGGGATCGACGGAATGGGAACCATCGCGGGAGCGCAACAAATCATCGTCGCGCTAAAAGCAGCCGGCGTCAACCTGGTGTCGAGCGTGCCCGACATCAACATGCTCCAGCTCATCAATCTCCTTTATGAAGACAAGGAGATCACGCATGTGCCAGTCGGGCGAGAAGAGGAAGGGATCGGCGTCTGCACCGGTGCTCATCTGGCGGGTAAACAAACCGCCATGTTGATGCAGAACGGCGGCCTGTTGAATAGCTGCAACGGACTCACTACCACGGCGCTACAGTTCGGCATCCCGATTTTGCTGCTCGTCTACTATGCCGGCGACATCGGCGACAACGCCTTTCACATGGTCGGCCTGGTCACCGAACCGGTGCTGCAAGGACTGGGCATCAAGCACATCGTGATGCGCGATCCCGCCAAGGTAAAACAAGATATCACCGGCGCGGTGACGCTGGCCAACAGCTCCAAACGGCCGGTGGCGTTGCTGCTCACCCGCGCGGTGCTGTAACCAAAAAATGGAATTGAAACATTTCACCACGAAGGACACAGCGCGGCTACGCCGCAACCAAAGAAGCAATCGTGATTTCACCACAGAGGCACAGCGCGGCTACGCCGCAACCAAAATGAGAAAAGTCGGATTCACCACGAAGGCACGAAGGACACGAAGGTTTTCGTAGGGTGCGCTTCGCGCACCGGTCGGTCTCGGAATATCTCCCGCAAAGACGCCAAGGCGCAAAGGAAGAGCATTGTCATTTCGAACGAAGAGAGAAATCTTTCCTAGATCCCTCGCATTCGCTCGGGATGACAGGCCTTGGGCCTGTCGCTTAGCGTCTTGGCGCCTTAGCGCGAGCAATATTCGAATCCAAGAGTTTTCGACTCCCAGAAAATTTGCGCAAGCTGCGCAAGTTTTCAACTATAGTTGTGCAGAGTTCGGAGTATTTTTTAATCAAAAACTCTTTACTCCGCGCCCTCCGCGCCTCCGCGGTGAGATCTCTTTTGGATCGATACCATCAGCATGGCCAATGAAAAATTTGCGCAAGATGGGAAAACCTTCAAGGATGGAAGTATGCAGCGCTTTGAATGTCTTCAGGCCATCGCTCCGCTGATCAAAGACGAGCTGTTCGTCTGCACGGCCGGTGGCGCCACCGCCGAGTGGAACGCGGTGCGGCCGAGCGACGGCAATATTCAGGTCAAAACTCTCGGTCTCTGCTCTTCGATCGGACTTGGTCTGGCCATCGCGCTACCCAAACGCAAAGTATTCGTCTTCGACGGCGACGGCGCGCTCTGGATGAATCTCGGTTCGCTGGCCACCATCGGGTTGCACCAGCCGAAGAACCTCATTCATCTCTGCTGGGACAATCATCAGTATGAATCCTCAGGCGGCGAGCCCACGGCTTCCACCGCGGGCAACCTCGACTTTGCCGGCGTGGCGCGCAGCGCCGGGATCAAAAGCTCCCGTACCGCCACGACCATTGAGGAGCTGAAAAAGGCCGTTAGTCACGCCCTGAGCGACGACGGTCCCCATTTCATCTGCGCGCGCATCGAAGCCGGCAGAGCCGAAGCGCCTCCGCTGCGCTACGACGAATTGGAAAACAAGTACCGTTTCATCCGCTATATCGAAGAGACCGAAGGCATCAGCATTCTGCGAATCGCAATGCCCGCGAGCTATTTGCTCAAGTAGTTGAATTTTGCCGCCGCCATTACCCATCGCCCGGCAGATCGCGGCGCGCCGGCCCAAGCAATCGACCCAAGCCGTCCACGAACAACTAGCATAACACCGGAGGAAAAATGGACCTACGCTCATCTGTCAATTTCATCTCGACGAGGCCGGGGGCTTTTTCCCTGCTGCTCGCGCTTTTCATTCTCGGCTTAGGCTCCCCGGCCGTCGCACAGACGCCGCCGAAGCCGATAACCGCGACCATCACGTTGGGCATCGTCGCGGAAACCCACCAGAAGGAGATCGAGGAACGCTTTCGCGATTTCGTGCGCTATGTGGCGCGCAAGATTTCCCCTGCAACGGCCTTAGAGGGGAAAGTCGTGGTGACCGCCACTTTGCCCGATCTTGCGAAGCTCCTCGATCAAGGAACAGCGGACTTCTATATGGAGAGCCCCTATCCGACTTATGTGGTGAACAACGTCCACGGAGCCGGCACGCTGCTCCTGAGACGCTGGAAGAGCGGCATGGCCGATTATCGAAGCCTGATTTTCACCCATCGCAACAGCGGTATACAGCGGCTGGACGGTCTGCGGGGAAAAATGCTCGTCTTCGAGGATCCTGAATCGAGCTCGGGCTATTTTTTGCCGAAGCTTTTCCTCCAGCGCAACGGCTTCAAGCTTACGGAGAAACCGGCGCTCGACGCCAATGTCGGAGCCGCGGAAGTCGGCTTTGTTTTTGCCCGCACTCAAGAAAATCTCGTCGACCTGGTTCTGACCAAAAGGGTCGCGGCCGGCGCCTTCAGCAACGACGATCACGCCGCGCTCGACGAGAAAAAGCGAAACGACATCCTGGTGCTGGCGCAGACCGAGCTGCTGCCGCGTCACCTTCTATCAGTTCGCAAAGACATGCCGCTTGGGCTGGTCGGTCGCCTCGAAAAGACATTGCTGGCGATGCATGAGGACGCGGAAGGGCGCAAGATATTGCAAAACACCGACGCCACGACCAAGTTCGACTCCCTGCCCGGCGGGGAGGCCGTCATGCGCCGAAGGCTATTAGATAGTTTTTACTCACCTGAGAGAAAATGACATTCGACTCGTTGGGACTTTCGAGACGGCTTTTCTGCAATCGGCGAGGTTTGCCTCAATCCTTCATCGGGATGCCGAACTTCGACAGCCGCCGCTTCCATTGACTGCGCCGTTCCACCGCCTGCCAAACCTCGATTTCATGTTTCGCGAGCTCGGCGCGCTTCTCTTTTAGCTCCGACTCCAATCTTTCGATCTTCTCGTCGCGAGCTTTCATGAGATCGCCCGTCTCTCTGAGCGAACGCTCCAAAGTGCGGACTCGCTTCATGCTTTCCTCAAACTCTTTCGTGCGACGAACCCGTGCGCCCTCCGCCGACTCGGAAACCGAGCCCGTTTCCGCCAGTTGTGTTTTCAGGGCATCCAGTTCAGACCGCAGCGCTTCGATTTGTGCGGCACGTTGTTTCAAAAGCGTCTCTTGCCCGTCCACCCGCTCCTCCAGAGGGCGGACGGTGGTCGTCCATTTCTCCTCCAGCGCCTTGATGGTGGCATCCTTGGCTTCCAGCGCGGGCCTCAATTTTTTCAGCTCGTCAGCCAGCAAACGCCGCGCTTCCTCGTTGCTCGAGGCCATTTTCGTCAATTGGGCCCGGAGATCCTGCATTTGCGCGTCGCGTTCCTGCAAAAACGCGTCTTTTTCCCCCAGCTGATTTTCCAACGTGCGAACTTTCGCGAGCAGATTTTTTTCCGCATCTTGCAGGGCGGAGTCTTTCGATCGGAGCAGCTCGGATTCCTTCTTAAGCTTTTGTTGCAGCAGATTTTCAGCGCGCTCCTTCGCCGATGCGGCATCGGTCAGCCGCCCCGTCACAAGGCTGACTTCGCCTTTAAGGCCCGCCAGTTCGGTGTTGCGGCTCTGGAGCAACCTCTCTTTCTCGGTTAACTGATTCTCCAACGCCTGAATTTTGCCGCCGAGCTTCCTCTCCAGTTCCTTGATGGCGACGTCTTTTGCGCGCAGCGCCTCCGCCTGGCTCTTCAATTCCTGCTGCAGCAAGCTCTGGGATTGGTCCTTGGCCGATCCCGTCTCGGCGAGCGCATGGACCCTGTACCGAAGCGTGAGCAATTCGGCTTCGCGGCCTTTCAATAGTTTCTCTTTCTCAGCCAGCCGGCCTGCGAAATCGCGCATCGTCACATGCGCCCGTTCCTCGAGCTTTTTGATGGCGGCATCTTTCGCCTGCAACGCCTGCATCTGTTGCTTTAGTTCCTCCAGCCGCTGGCTTTCCACCCGTTCCTTCGCCGCCCCTGCATCGGCCAGTCGCGCCGTCAAGGCGTTCACCTCCGCTTTAAGCTCCGCCGCCTCGGTGCTCCGGTTCTGCAACTGGCTTCGTTGCTCGCTTAACTGAGTTTGCAGGGCATCGATCTCGCCTTTCAGCCGCTTGCTGAGGTCGCTGATGGCGGATTCTTTCGCCTTCAGAGACTGCTGTCCTTTCTTGATCTCCTCCTCCAACAAACTCTCCGCCCGGCTCTGGGCGGCGCTCTTCTCTGAGAGTTGTGTCTCGAGAGCCTCCAACTCTTCTTCCCGTCGCCTAAGCAGCTTCACATGGTCGCCGAGCTCGTGCTCCAAAGAGCGGATTTTTCCGCTCAGACGACTCTCTAGTTGCTGCATCGCGGCGTCTTTTGCCTTTAGCAATTCCGCGTTCTTCTTAATCTCCTCGTGCAACGCCTTGTCCCGCGCCGCCTTCGCCGAGCCGGCCCCGCGCGCCGCCTCCGTTCCGGCGCTCCCTTGAGACCTTAGCGCTTTGAACTCTTTTTCCCGGGTCCGAAGGAGCCGTTCGGTCTCACGGAGTTGATTTTCCAGGTCATAGATCCGGTTTAAGTTGTCTTCCAGTTCTTTAACTGCAGTTTCTTTTGCGTCGCGCGCGTGTTTTTCCTTCCAGACCGCGTCTTGCAGCAACGTCTCCACCTCGGCCTTGGAAACCTCCATCTGGATCAATCGATTCCGGAACGCCTGCACCTCCGCTCCGTTGATCGCCTTCAATGCGAGTCCGAGCAAGATCATCGCGCCCAGCGACAGCCCACCGAACCACAGGCTCTGAGCGTTTTCGGGGATAAAGATTTCGTCCGTCATTATACGCATCGGGGCTTTGGCAGCGAACCAGCGAAATCGACGGACTTCCGTGTCGTCGCTGCTGGATTGCCAAAAGATGATGGCGCCTAATCCCAAGGTGATTGAGAACAGCGCTATCGCAATTTTGTCCCGGGTTCGCATGGCGCGGTGTTGACTAGAAGTAGACGACAGCTAACGGGTGACCAATACGCTATTTTACGATGAAATCGGCAGTTTGCAAAAACAATCCGGCCACCGCGCGTGACTTTTTTACGCGAGCGATAGCAGCCGGTTGACGGAAATTCCCCAAACCGGCCTCCCGCGCTTAGAACTCCCAATGCGCCCATGCCGTCGAGTTTGCTTCGAGACCGGTGCAACAAGCCGACGGATCACCAACTCTAAATGGCGTCGCTCCGCAACCCGGAGATTGTTCAGAACCAAGAGGGTGGTCCGGCTTTCTGCGCGCGAGACTCAGGCCCGGGGCGTGGTATCACTTCTTGAGTGGTGTCTTGCGATGCTCCATCAATAGACGCGAAGACGTCCCAGGTTCCAGGTTAGTGACTCTATAATCAGTGGCCGGGGATCCTTCCAGCGTCAACTTATAATCGAAGCTCTCGCCGGAACCGTCACCGGTTAGGAAAATGTAAATTGCTTTTTCACCTCCCGGCATCGGTTCAAATTCCCTTGCCGTCACACTCGTAGGATAACCTTTTGGATGCATGCGCGTAACAGTTTCTTTGAATTTCGCTATTGGAACATGCCGCCTTAGGCCATCGGAAAGCAGCCTGTAGCCTTTCTCAATGTCGTTTTGAACAAAGACAGTCTCAGCGAATTCCACAGCCCGCTTTGCAGCTAGGGCTTCGTCGTGTTCGGCCTTTCCGGCGCAACCAAGCAACCCTAAAATCGAACCCAACACAAAAAAGGATATCCGCAGGGATCGTCGATGAAGGTGGCTTAAAGCTAGCGACAAAAATATTCGCTCGGCTTGATCGTGAACTCGGTGGAAAACGAACTGCCAGGTCGCAGACATGTGAATCGGCGTCAGGGACAGACTCCGCCCTACCCCGCCTCCCGCTTTGCACCGGCCGGAATTTTTCATCATACCGAAATACACCACCAATCGCGCGGTTGACGGCCTAGCTTTGACGCGCTTTGTTGTTACTGTTTGGCCTTCAACTGCTGATCGTTCGCTTTGAGAAAATTTCTGATCTCGTCGGCGTAGTCGAGCAGCCTTACCCACTGTTCCTTATAAAGCGTCACGGGAAACCGGCCTAGGCCGTAAAGGGAGAGACCGCCCTTTTCGCTCACCTTCAGCCGCAGTTGACTGATTTTCCGCTGCTCCATCTGTTCCCGAAGCGCTTGGTTCTCCGCCTCAAGGCGCGCCAATTTTTGCTCCGTTGTTTCTTCTGCCATAATTCCTCCAGCTAACTGGGTGATAGTGAAATGTTTATCGCAAATTTGCCGGAAACGCGAGGAGCGGCCCAGCTTTGTGGACCCCACGGGCAAGCCCGCCTGCCCGCCGCCTGGCAGGCGGGTGGCCTCTTCCAGCACGCCCGCGGGGCGGAATCCTGAACAGAGCCCCCGGCCAAGGGCGGGGCTTGAGTCGAAGGGTCACCCCGACCTGCTTGGACCCATGATCGCCCATTGGCCCCTGCTTGAACCGTGAACTCAAGTCGGACTA
>JACPFE010000306.1 GCA_016183145.1 Deltaproteobacteria bacterium
CAACCGTAGGGGCGACCGGCCGGTCGCCCCTACTGATTGACTGTCGGGGAAACCCGGTTGTAATATCAGCGGCAATGCAAGAATTCATCGTGGTCTTGGTAACGGTCGGTTCATCGGCCGAGGGCGAGCGGCTGGCGCACGCTCTGGTTGAAGAGCGCCTTGCGGCTTGCGTCAATCGTATCGCGCAGGTGCAGTCGGTGTATCGTTGGCAGGGAAAGGTGGAGCAGAGCGCCGAGGAGCTGCTCGTGATCAAGACCCGGGCGGATCTGTTCGCGGCTTTGGAAAATAGGGTGCGAGAGCTGCACAGCTATTCGGTGCCGGAAGTCATCGCGCTGCCGATCATGAACGGCAGTGAAGCTTATCTCAAATGGCTGGGCGAGCAAGTCGTGGGCGGCGCGGCTTAATGCGATGGCGTCATGCGTACGGTGCGGGAGGTTTCGGCGGGCGGGGTGATCTATCGCCGGCGCGATGATCAGGTCGAGGTCGCCTTGATTCATACGGGCAAGCGCTGGGGCTTGCCCAAAGGGCATGTGGAGGCAGGCGAACGAGTCGAAGAGACCGCGGTGCGGGAGGTCCGCGAAGAAACCGGGCTGTTGGGAAAGCTCGACCGCAAACTCGGCCAGATTGCCTACACTTACCGCGGCAAGTCTCGTAACGGCAGACCGATTCGGGTTGCCAAGCGGGTCACTTTTTTTCTATTGGAATATGTGGAAGGTGAGGTTCATAGTCACGACTACGAGGTTGAGGAGGCGCGTTGGTTTGCGCTCGATGAGGCTTATACAAAACTCTCCTTCGCCACGGAGCAAAAGATGATGCGGCGAGCCCGCAGGGCCATCGAGACAGGCCGATCGCAGACAGCGGCCCAGGGGTGACGAACCGGCGCGACGATATTAGGGGAAATACCAGCTCATGAATGACAGTTCCGCGGGCTTTGTTTTTTCCGTTCCCTACGAGATCGCGGTGGTGCGCCCGCTGCGACAGACGACGATTAGCGAGCGCGAGGAGGCGCTCACGGCGGCGTTCTATAATACCGAGCTGATCCCGCAGGAGTTGATCTACATCGATCTTTCCACCGACAGCGGCGTGAGTTCCTTGAGCACCGGTCAATTGGCGGCCTTTGCGGGTGCAAGTGGGTTGGAGCCGGGCATGGGACTCGCCGCCGAAGGAAGCCGCGCATTCCAGTCGCTCAAAGAGCAGTTCCAAGCGATCTTCGGCTTCCCCTATGTGATTGCCACGACCCAGGGGAGGGCGGCCGAGCGCATCTGGTCGAAGCTCCACGTCAAGCCGAACGGCGTGGTGGCGGGCAATATGCTCTTCCCTTCGACCCGCATGCATATCGAAATGAACGGCGCTAAGGTGGTCGATGTCATTGGCGAGGCCGCCCACGATTTCGAATCCACCGAGCTTTTCAAGGGCAACGCCGATTTAAAAAAACTCGAGACCGTTTTCAAAGAGCAGGGCGAAAAAGTTTGCTGCGTCTACGTCGAGCTGGCGGTGAATTCCTGCGGCGGTCATCCCGTGTCGCTCGGCAATCTCAAAGGGGTGAAGGTTCTCGCAGCGGCTCATCAGGTGCCGCTTTTCCTTGATGCCTGCCGGATTTTCGAGAACAGTTATCTGATCAAGCAGTGGGAGCCGGGTTATCAAAATCGCTCGATCCAAGAGATCGTGCGCGAGACCTGCGACGTGGCCGACGGCCTGACGATGAGCGCGCTCAAGGATCTTCTCGTGCCGATGGGAGGTCTCATCGGCGCCCGCGATCCGGCAAGCTACCAAAAGGCTACCATGCAAGGATTTCTCGACGGCGTCCAGCCTCCGGGAAGCGCCCTGGAAATGATCAGTGTGGCGTTCAGGGAAATCTTTGCCGCGGAGGCCGCCGTCGCCCGCCGGGTTGAACAGGTCAACTATTTGTGGCGCAGGCTCAACGGCGGCGTGCCGCTGGTCCAGCCGCCGGGTGGCCACGCGGTTTTCATCGACGTGAAAAGGTTTTTGCCTCATGTGACGGCGGAAAACCATCCGACCGAAGCGCTGGCGGCCTTTCTCTATCACATGTCGGGAATCCGGGTGACCAAGGGCCCGCCGGCGGCGCCAAGCCAGATCCAACGCAGCGTGGAATTGCTTCGCCTCGCGGTGCCGGCGCGCAAGTATCTTCAGGGGCACATGGACGATGCGGCGGAGGCGGTGCTTTATGCGTACGCGCATCGGAACGAAATCAAAGGACTGAAACCGATAGACGAGCCGGGAAGAGCCAAATATCAGCCGGCGCATTTTACTTTGTTATGAACGCGCCTGTCACTAGCCAATATCGGGACACGCCGCCGCGGCACCTGGGCGGGGTTTTCTTCGACCGGGTCGGGCGGCTGGGGGAGCGGACATTCATCAGGCTCCAGCGGGGCGACCGCTGCGACGAGATTTCCTGGCGCGATTTCGGCTCCAAGGTGCAATCTGTTTTGCTGGCGCTCCGCGCCTTGGGCCTCGCGCCGGGCAGCGCCGTCGCCATCATCGGCGAAAACAGCATCGAGTGGCTTTGCGCGGATCTCGCGACGCTTGCCGGCGGCTTCCCTAACGTGGTGATTTCGCCCGCCCTTTCGGACGCGATGTTGCTCAAGATGCTGGGCCACTCCCGTTGCCGCGCCGCCTTTGTCCAGGGCGCCGCCGGCGCCGGCCGTCTGCTCAACCTCAAAGGCCAACTTCCCGCCCTGCAGTGGATTTTCGTGATGGGGGAGAATGACCTGGTGCTCCCGGACGCACTTTCGTTTCAACAGTTGATCGACCGGGGACGGCAAAGCGCGGCCGAGCGGCTCGGCGAAATTCTCCAATCCGTGCATCCCAACGACCTGGCGACGATCATGTACACCTCCGGCTCCACCGGCGCGCCGAAGGGGGTCATGCGCACGCACGAAAACTTGCTGTCGAATATCACCAACGGCGCCGAGCTTGAACTCAGCAAACCCGAAGAGCTTTTCGTTATCGTGCTCAACCTCAACCATCTCTACGGCCGGTTCGGCTTTCTCAAAAGCGTTGCCACCGGCAGAACCACGGCGATCGTCGAGGCGACGGAGCTGGCGCTCGATCTCAAGCTCATCGAGTCCGTGGGAGGAACCTCGATGGCGGTGGTGCCGCGGGTGATGGAGCGCATCTGGAACTTGATCCTCGATCAGGCAAACAACCGGGAACGCTGGGAGCGGCTGGAAAAGCTCGATCAAAGGAAAAGCGGCGGCGGGCGTGGCGACCCTGAGCAGCGGGAGTTCGACGAACTCAGAACGGCGCTGAAAGAAGTTGTGCGCAAGGCCCTCGGCGGGCGAATCAAATATATCTCCTACGGCGGCGCGGCGATGGCGCCGCGCATCATGCGCTTTTTCGAGCTCATCCGCATCCCGCTGATCGGCTCCTACGGCTCCACGGAATGCGGCGGGGTCACCCTATGCGGCCTAGGAGAAAACCGCCCCGGCAGTCTTGGCAAGCCCTTCCCCAACGTCGAAGTGCGCATCGCCGGCGACGGCGAACTCCTGGTGCGCGGCCCGACGGTGACGCCCGGCTATTTCCAGGACCAGGCGGCGACCCGCGAAGTCCTGGACGCCGACGGCTGGTTCCACACCGGCGATCTCGGCGCCATCGATCCGGACGGTTCGCTGCGTATCGTCGGGCGCAAGAAGGACGTGTTTTATTGCTCGGACGGCTCCAATATCTATCCGGGCCACATCGAGATGCTGTTGGAGAACGATCCGTTGGTGCGCCAGGCGATTCTTGTCGGCGACCACCGACCCTTCATCGCGGCGCTGCTGGTGCCGGAGCGAAAAAAAATCGCCGCCGAATTGACCAAGCAAGAGTCGCGGTTAACCGACGATGACATCGCGGCTGTGCTTTACACACGGCTGGCGCAAATCAACTCACGCCTCGAAGAGGTCGAAAGGGTGCGCAAGATGGTCGTCATGCAGGACGAATTCCCGGCTGAAGTGAGAAGCGTGTCCGCATTTCAGAAGATCAAGATCGATCGTAAAGCCGTGGAAGAGCGGTATCAGAAGGAAATCAGCAGCATTTATCTGCCTGCGGTGAAAGGCGAACGCGGATGAATCAAGTGGCCTTGATCACGGGAGGAGGCGGCGGCATCGGCGGAGCGGTTGCTCGCAGACTGGCCGTGGGCGGCATGTCCGTTATCGTCGCCGATTATGATCACGGAGCCGCCGAAAAGGTCTGCGGAGAAATCGTTCGCGGCGGCGGCAAGGCGGAGGCGTTGTCGGTCGACGTGACCCAGGCGCGAGAGGTCAAAGCGCTGGTAACCGATGTGGCGCGGCGCTTGGGCCGCATCGATGTTTTGGCGAACATCGCCGGCGGCAGCTTTTACACTAAAAGGATCGAAGAATTCACTTGGGCGGAATGGCGACAAGTCATCGACGTTAACCTCAAGGGCACATTTCTCATGTGCCGCGAAGTCGCGCCGCTCATGCAACGGCAAAAAAGCGGGCGCATCCTCAACACCGCGTCGAACTACGGCGTGACCGGCTCGGCGCTGCGCGTTCCCTATTCGGCGGCCAAGGCGGGTATCATCGCCTTCACGCGCTCGCTTGCGTTGGAACTTGCTCCCGACGGCATTCTGGTCAACACCGTTGCGCCCGGACCGACGGACACGCCACGGGTGATGGAAAGGGAAACTACCGAGGCGCGCAGACAGCGCTGGCAGCCGTTGATTCCCCTCGGCCGGACGGGACAACCGGAAGATATCGCCGAACTGTTCTATTTTCTTACGACGCCGGAGAGCGCGGCGATCACCGGGCAAACCTTTCATTGCAACGGAGGTTTGGTCTAGGTATGAGACTTGAAGGCAAGGTCGCGGTAATAACGGGCGGAGCCCAGGGGATCGGCCGCGCCATTACTCTCGGCATGGCGCGCGAAGGCGCCAAAGTGGTCGTGGCGGATTTGCAAGCGGACAAAGCCGAGAGCGTCGCCAAAGAGGCGCGGGCGCTCGGCGCCGAAGCGCTGGCGCTGGAAGTCAACGTGGCGAGCGAGATGTCGGTGCAGCGGCTCGCCGAAGAAACCTTCAAGCGCTTCCGCCGCATCGATATTCTCGTCAACGACGCCGGCGTGTATCTTAAATCGCCGGTCGTGAGCA
>JACPFE010000292.1 GCA_016183145.1 Deltaproteobacteria bacterium
ATTCTCCTCGGCCACGACAAAGGAAATGCCGTGGGCGGTGAGCGCTTCGCCGAGGCGCCGCCCGACGCGGCCGTAGCCCACCAACACCACCTGTCCGGTGAGGCGAGTCAGCTCGACGGTCATCGGCAGGACGGCGAGGGGATCGGCGGGACGCTCCAATGCTTGCGCGAGAGTCGAGCGCGAGCGAATCCACGCCTGCGCAGGCTCGATGGCGTGGAAGACCAGAGGATTGAGCGCGATGGTGATGATCGCTCCCGCCAGAATGAGACTCTGGCCCTCCGCCGGCATCAGGCCGAGAGAAACCCCCAGCCCGCCGAGGATGAAGGAGAACTCACCGATCTGGGCCAAAGTCGCCGAGACCGTGAGCGCGGTGTTGAGCGGATAGCGAAAAAGCAGCACGAGAAAAAAGGCCGCCAGCGATTTGCCGATAAGAATAATCGCCAGGACCGCCAATACGTGGAGCGGCTCGCGCATCAACACCTGCGGTTCGAAGAGCATGCCCACCGAAACGAAAAACAGCACCGAAAAAGCATCCCTGAGCGGCAAAGATTCTTCAGCGGCGCGGTAGCTGAGCGGCGACTCGCGCATGACCATGCCGGCGAAGAAAGCGCCGACGGCGAAGGAGACGCCGAACAACGCCGCGGAGCCGTAGGCGATACCGACGGCCGCGGCAACGACGCACAAGGTAAAAAGCTCGCGCGAGCCGGTGCCGGCGATCTGCCAGAGGAGCCACGGGAAAACGCGCCGGCCGACAATCAGCATGAGCGCGATAAAGACCACGACCTGGCCGAGGGTGAGCGCGAGCGTCGTCAGCAAACTCCGATCGCCGGGGCCCAGGGCTGCAACCCCCGCATTAGCGCCGAGCCATAGCGACAGCGGCGGCAGTAAGACCAGGACTAAGACCGTCGCCAAATCCTCGACCACGAGCCAGCCGACGGCGATGCGGCCGTTGACGGTTTCGAGAATGCCGCGGCTTTCCAGCGCCCTGAGAAGCACGACTGTGCTGGCGACGGACAGAGAGAGTCCGAACACGATGCCGGCGGCAAGGCTCCAGCCCCAGAGCGCGGTGACGCCTAGGCCGAGCAAAGTGGCGACGGTCATCTGGACGATGGCGCCGGGAAGCGCGATGCGAGAAGCAGCGAGCAGGTCCAGGGTGGCCCGAGCGTAGCCTTTCCGGTAGGGCGGGTCGACGAAGCAGAGGTCGCAAGGCTCGGTGAGGAAGTCCACGGCCTTCTCCACGGTGGAGCCGTAGACGAACGAAGCCAGGTGTGGCGGGGCCGATGATAATGCCCGCGATCAAGTAGCCGACCAGCGCCGGAAGCTTCAAGCGCGCGGCGAGAAAACCCATCACCAGGGCAAGACCCAATCCCGCGGCGATGGTGGTTATCAGCGTAACACTGTGGGGCACGCTCTCTGCTCCTCATCACGTATCTGGCGTGAGCCGAATGATCCTCGCAACTTCACATCGAGCCGGAAAACCGTAATTACTGCTGTAGGCGTACCCGCGAAGCTGGTGTGGTCGGACTGGAAGAAAAGAATTCAATCAACCACGAGGGTTATACTAAGGTCACGAAGTACGCATCAAACTACATTGAAAATTTATGCCAAGCAACTTTTCGCGGCAAAATTTTGCCGGCCAAAGTCAAATTACAGAGTTCGTCGATCTATGAAGTTTTCTCCATTCAGAAACCACTGCTATCTGCCGTTCCTTCCATTGTTCCAGCCCTTTTCTCAGTCTGCTTGGGCTAAGGCGCAAGGTCTCGCAGACATTATTGAAAGAGAAGACTTCGTCATCGTTTGAGTCGATCCATTCTTCCGCTTCCAAAAAGAGCGTCTCGTTGGTTCGGGAGGGTTGGTCAAAGTATTGCTGGAAGCAAGCAATTCCATCCTCCAGCACCGCAAACATCAGTGCTCTGATCTCCGGAGGAACGGGGCTCTTTGGGGCTCCGTGAACTTGTTCATAGTGAAAGTGCGATTAAGGCTCGGGCGCGAAAATAAGGTTGGCCAACTGATCATCTTCACGATCATTGGAATACGCGCGCACAGATTACCCCTTTACAGTTGCAGCTCAATGTTCTTGGTCTGTTGCTTACCGGGGCCGTACGATCTCAACGGAACATTGGGCGCGCGTGGCTACCGCGATGGATACGCTGCCGAGCAAAAAACGCTCAAGGCGTCTGAGCCCTCTGGCTCCCAGAAGGCATGAATATGTCGGCTACGCTCATAATTCGGTGCCCTTTCTACCTCCGGGCTCTCATACCTGAGGGCTGTGCATCCTTTAAGTAGCGGTAGTAGTCACTGTTGGTGG
This sequence comes from Deltaproteobacteria bacterium, assembly GCA_016183145.1. Classification (GTDB taxonomy): domain Bacteria; phylum Desulfobacterota; class Binatia; order UBA9968; family UBA9968; genus JACPFE01. Next base: position 2,309 of record JACPFE010000292.1, read on the forward strand.
TGAGCACGAGGACGGCGTTTTTGTTCTGGCTCTCCTTGAGACTTTCGAGTGTCCTCGAGAACGCATAGAATTCCGGATCGCGGCCATAGGCGCCGCCGTAAACCCGGGTCGCCTCGGCATCCCCTTTGCCGCGGATCTCCTGCACCTTGCGATACGCCACGGAGCGGATCTCCCGCAATTCCTTCTCCATGGTGCCCAAGATTTCCGCGCTCCGACCTTCGCCCTCGGACCGAAAGCGAGCGGCGATCCGCTTTCTTTCGGAGATCATCCGGACGTACACCTTCTCTCGAACGCTCTCTACGTAATTGAGCCGCTTGATCCGCACATCGATAACCTCGATGCCGTACTCCGGCGTGACCTTCCGCACCGCCGTAAGGATGGCCTGCGAGATTCCTTCCCGCCCGAGGCGGACCTTCTTCTTCAGCTCCGCCAGGATCTCCTCAGCAACCTCTTCGAGCACCTCCCCCTTCGGCGGTTCCCAGGCAGAGCTCCGCACCATCTCGACCAGCGGGTTAGCGGCGACCAGGTCC
>JACPFE010000293.1 GCA_016183145.1 Deltaproteobacteria bacterium
TGACGGAAGCGACGGTTGACCATTAGGGCGATCGCATCCGTGAAGGTGTGACGGGGAGACAGGGTGACGACCGCGGTAGTCATGACGTCGGCCACGCAAGTCGGGGGTTGGGTCAAGTATGGTTTCCGCGCTTCCGGAGAGACAGTGACATCGATCTTCTTTTGTGGATTCATACGATCTCCCATCGAGGGTAGGGTGTGCGAACTCACCGTGCGATACCTTAGTTGGTTTATCGGAACAAATTCCATTTCCTTAAGAGCTTGGGTGAATTTTAGATATTTGCCGAGTTGTAGGGCAAACTGTGACTTTACGATAGTTAAAACGACTACGAAAAATTCAGCATTTGTCCGATTGTCTCTTCCTTCCTCAACCCATACCCTAGCCCCGCAATGGGTGGATTCGTTTTTCGCAACGAAAGATCCCTACTGCCGCTCAGCACCAAATCTCCTGCACTTGATTTTCGCGATCTACCTTCGAAATCCTCAAAGCGACTCGGATCGCAAGAGGTTCTTTATCAAAATCTGCAAACAGAGCCTTTAATGCAGCGACTCCAACCTCTAGAAGTCGGCAACAAGGAACTTTGTTGAGCAAGATTTTTCTTGGAGCCTGAGTGTATGCTGAGAAAAACGGCTTGGGAGCGAGTCTTCGGAACCGGCTTTGGCAAGGACTCAGAAACCCCTACAAGCAATTCAGCAAACGGCTGGATCGGGAAAGGAGACTAAAATGAACGGGGAGGACGGCATAGAGAGTTCGAGTGAATTAGTGGCGAAGGGGCCTGCCGAGGCCGAAGTGACGGAACGTGTACGGTCCGTCCAGCAGGAGGTGAGAGCGGTGCGGAGCCGAAGTTGGCGCCGGTTGAGAAAAATCACGAAACTGGAACGCACCAAGAATCTGCATGCCGTGGTGGTGAACCTTGTGAACGAGTTGCGGAACGAGGGTTTTGCTTCATGGTTGTGCCCGCCGGACGCAATAACCATCGGACATACACAGGAGCCGCTGGGGGCCTACATCCAGCGTCTCTCGGTTGACGACAACTTCTTTCAGCGTCCGCCTTTCGATCATGTGACGGACCCGATTTACCGAAGGCTCATACGGGACTTTATCGAGGGGGCGGTGATGCCGGAGAGCAAGATAGCGGCGCTCAGTTGGTCGGGCGGGGTGCGCTCCCTCGACGACGAGAGCGTCAGGTACTCCATCATTGACGGGCTCCAAAGGCTTTACTGCTTTTTGATTGCCATTTTGTTGGTTTGGCGCCGCGATCAGTTGGTGCAAGACGCTGTGATCCCCGAAGAGGCATGGAACTTCTTCGCGGGGTCGGTAAATCGGCTGGGTGATCCACAATCCGCCACAGAGAAGCTACTTGAGCGAGTGATCCGCTACGAAATCTTCTACGCGATCAGCCTCGCGGGCCTGCTGCACTACATGGTCACCTTCAATTCGAGCCAGCGCCGCATGAGCCTGCGGGTGCAGTTGGAGATCATGAAAAAGCCGCTCATCGAGCATTTGAAAAGCGAAGGAATCCCCATTTGGGAGGACCTCGGCAGAATGCCGGGAGAACAACGACCGAAGGATAAATTTCTGGCCTCAGACATCGTCCTGGCGACGCAAGCGTTTATCACGCACAACGCCCATGTGACCACGGCGGTCGAGACCGAGCGTTTTCTGGACGAGAATCAGCCCTATCTGGACAACATCGGAGACATCTCGGACATCATGAGAACGCTCAAGCGCATCAGCGCCGAGGTGCACGCAAAGATCGCCCAGGCTTATGAGTCAAATCCAAGTCAACGTTCCCTCATCATGAGCGGAGACCCCTTTTTGTTTGGCTTTGTTGCGGCGTGCGGCTACGTTCGGAACCGTGGAAACATGGTGATCCTTGACAAAGCGCTGGATAAGCTGGTGGAAGAAATCGATCGGCCGGGCGTTGACCCCCTCCATTTCGAGTCCTACCAAAGGGCCCTTGCCATGCTTAACGCCTCACGAGGGAAGGAGGCACGACGGCTTGTAGACGACACGTTCCGCCGCTTTTTCTTGGGTGTCACAACGGATCTCGATTGGTTAGAGACGGCCATTCAGATTACGCGAGGCGTGTCTCAGTAGGAATGACCAGGACTCTCACCCATCCAGTGTTCCGACTCTCGCGGGACAGGAGATTCCTCCGGCATTCAACTTGTTCAACCCAGCCAACGCGGCAACCTTATAACACTCCGCCAGCGTGGGGTAGTTAAAAACGTTGTTCACAAAATAATCAATCCTTCCACCATAGGTGAGGACTGCCTGGCCAATATGGATCAGCTCAGCCGCGCCTTCCCCAAGGATGTGCACGCCCAGGAGGTGCTGGGTCTCCCTATGGAAAAGGAGCTTTAGCATCCCGATCTGGTCTCCCAAAATTTGTCCCCGGGCGATCTCGCGGTAATGCCTGCGGCCGAGCCAGAGTTGTTTGTTCCTACCTATCCGCATCGGCTATTCCCGCTATTTTTTTAGAGGAATTTTTTTAAGGGCCGGTTTGAGCCCGTTGGTTGGCTGGGGAAGATTATAGCTTTCAGCGCTGAGGCCGATTGTAGGCTCAGGCGAAAGCCGCAAGAAATCCATAACAAACTCAAAAAGGGTCTCTGATTTTAGTCAAGACTTGTGACCGAAGAAGAAAAAAGGCTTCAAGAGTCCCGTGAGCGCAGAATGCACTGGAAGCGCTGGGGCCCGTGTCTCAGCGAGCGCGCTTGGGGAACAGTGCGGGAAGATTACAGTCCCAATGGGTCGGTGTGGGAGTTTTTCCCTCACGATCAGGCTCGGTCAAAGATCTACCGGTGGGGGGAAGACGGCCTCGGAGGCGTCTGTGACCGACACCAATTCATCTGTTTTGCTTTTGCCCTTTGGAACGGCAACGATCCCTTCCTGAAAGAGCGCCTCTTCGGTCTGACAGGAAAGCAAGGCAATCATGGCGAGGACGTCAAGGAATATTTATAATCGGGTGAAGAGTTTGGCCGTCAATTAGGAAAAGGGAGGATCGTATGCTTCGGAGGCTTCTGTCATTGAATTTGCTTTCCATACTACTTGGGGTCTGCCCAGCCTATTCCCTTACGGTTGAGGAGGTCCTTACCCTCAAAAAAGCGGGCGTCAGTGATAGTACCGTTCAGATGCTCATCGAACAGGAGAATAAAAACCTCTACCGTGCCGATCGTCTGGGCATCTACACAACCCCGGGCGGATGGGTGATTCACTCTACGGGCAGGAGCCCAGGATGTCCCGGCTTTTCCGCGTCACACACACCCAATTTCGTCTATCCTTCTGTTGCATTTCCGTTTACGCTCAGACGGTAGGACGCAATCAGGAGAGCCGAGTCCCCCATCGCGGTCTGGGCCTCAAGCTTTTCCCGCCGCGCTATTGGACTCCTTCGCGATCGTCGAAAAGGCCGACTCGATGCTCTTTTCCCACTCGCAGATGGAGACCTGGGTTCGGACCCGGGTCATGAAATCCTCGATATTGACCGGCTTGGCGAGAAACTCGCTCACTCCGAGAGTCATAGCTGCGGCTCTGGTGGCGAGATCGTCCTTCGCCGTGAGTAGGATGACCGGCAGCGAGGGAGCGATCCGTTTTAACTCGCGGCAAACCTCGAG
>JACPFE010000294.1 GCA_016183145.1 Deltaproteobacteria bacterium
CCCGCGAAAGCGGGTATCCAGGCTAATTCGGCGCAACAAACCTGGATTCCCGCGTGCGCGGGAATGACGAGTCGAGGAGGGCACCCTGTGGAAGGAAATCCCTCCATTTTCATTCTCGGCGGGCGAGCGTAAGATCATGGCTCACTTCGTGGTGAATACTTCTCCACAGTGAACCCGGAATAGCCCTAGTAAACAGCGTCCTGACCGTCTGTAGATCAGCGCAGCTCCGCGCCCCAGAGCTCGCGCAGAAAACCGCTCTTGTCCAGATGCTCGGCAAAGCTGTTATCGAACAGCTCGGCGGGCTTTCGTTTCACCACGGTCCCGCGTTCCTGGGCCACCCCCACGGCCTCGGTCACCATGTTGGGCGGGACCAGCATGCGCCGGTTGACGAGCAATTTCGCGTAGGCGTCGTAGGCGGATTGCAGCGAGTCCTGGTCGGTGAGTCTCAGCACCTTGCTGAGGGAGGCTTTGGCCCGCTCGGGGTTTTTCTCCACGAAGTGGATCGCCTCGGCCATCGCCGCGACGAACCGCTGGACCGTCTCGTGCTGATTGGCCAGCATCGTCGAGTTGGTGTGCAGCGAACTGTAGATGAACGGGAGACCGAGGTCGTTTAAGTTATAGATGACTTGGAAGCCATCCTTTTTCCCGCGCACGTCCAGCGGTGGGGGCACGGGAATGGCCTGGACGATGTCCTGCTGCATGGCCCGATATCGCTCCGGCTGGCTTCCACCCGACGGATGCAGCGTCACCTCGCTCTCCGAAAGATTGAATTTCTTAAGGATCGCTCGCGCCAGACGGTGATCCACCTGTCCCGGCCGCGAATAGCCGATACTTTTGCCTTTGAGATCCTCCACGCGCTTGATGTCTTTGCGCGCGAGCAGCACATAGGGCATGCCGACCAGCGGCGACCCGACGAGCTTGACTTCCACGCCTGCGGCCAATCCCGGGATCGTCGCATCCCCTGCACAGTAAAGAAACTGGATCTCGTTGGTCGTCAGCGCCGTGAGGCCGGGGCCGCTCCCCTGAATGTAGATATGCTCGGTCCTGAGACCGTACTTGTCGAAAAGACGGGCATCGACCGCGGCGTACATATGCGTGAAGCCGCCGGATACCGCGCAGGTCGACACGCGGATAGCCACGGGCTTTTCCCCCGGCTTGGCGAGATACGAATTCGCCTCGCCCCTCGCTGCCATCATCAGGAGTTGAACCAGGATCAGGCCGATCATGGGATATCGCTTCATGTGCATTCTCCTTTTACTCCGGTGTTCCTGCGGCGGCGTGCGTTTAACAGACTTAGCAGCCGGCGGAAAAAGCGAAAAACATTCAGAGCAGCAAAACTATCAGAGAAGATAGCGTGGCGTCAATTTCCGCACGGCTCTCGTTCGCGCAAGTTCTTGACGAGCAGGCTGCTATCGAATAGCTTTCTCACGTAACTATACTGACGGTCATTAAGTTCACATACCCCTCACCCTAACCCTCTCCCGCAAGGGGAGAGGGAACCTAAGAAGTTTCCCCTCCCTTGACGGGAGGGGACTAAGGGGAGGGTGACTTGTGTCAACAGACTTATGCCTTTCACCGAAGTAATTCTCTTGCGATTGGTGTGTGAAGACTTTGACAGGCGACGAAACGGTCGTCGGCAGGCAGTTTGACTGCGAGGAGGGAGATCTGATGAATCTTCGAGGGGCCGTGGCAATCGTTACCGGATCGTCCAGCGGCGTCGGCGCCGCGGTGGCGCGCATGCTGGCCGAGAAAGGCTCCCATGTCGTGGTCAATTGCACGCGCAGTGTCACGGACGGCGAGCGGGTCGTTGCTGAATGCCAAGCGCTCGGCGCGGAAGCTACGCTGTGCCAGGCGGATGTCTCGATCGATGCCGACTGCCGGCGGCTGGCCGAAACGGCGCTCAAACGATGGGGACACATCGACGTACTCGTCAATTCAGCGGGGACGACCAAATATGTCAGCCATTACGACCTGGAGGGGCTGTCATCGGAGGACTTTCTGCGAATTTTCTCCGTGAACACCCTCGGGCCTTTTCAAATGGCCCGGGCGGTGGCGCCGCATATGAAGGCGCGCGGTGAGGGAGCGATCGTCAACGTCTCTTCAACGGCGGGGCTCCGTGGCACGGGCAGTTCAATTGCTTACGCTGTCTCCAAGGCCGGTCTCAACGTCCTTACGCAGTCCCTTGCGCGCGTCCTCGCTCCGGAGGTCCGCGTCAACGCTGTCTGCCCCGGGTTCATCCAGGGGCGATGGCTGAAAAACGCTCTGGGGGACGGCTACGAAGACCACAAGGCGCACTGGGAAACAAGCTCGCCGCTCAGGAAGGCGGCGACGCCGGAGGAGGTGGCCGCCACCATCCTCTGGCTGGTCGAGTCCGCGATACTGATAACGGGTCAGACGATCGTCACCGACGCGGGCATGATGCTCGGACCCGCAGGCAGCGGCCTCATGGGCAAGCGGCGCTGAATTGAAGAGGGGCGGCCACCCCCGCCGGACGGATTCTATGACCGACATTCTGCAGAGACTCCTTTATCCCAAGGCCGTTGCCATCATCGGCGCCTCGAACGATCCGACGAAGATCGGCGGCCGGCCCATCGTGCAAAATCGCGAGCTCGGTTTCTCGGGCCGGCTCTTTCCGGTCAACCCCGGCGCCGAAGAAGTGCAAGGATTGAAAGCCTATCCTTCCGTCCAGGCGATCCCCGAGGAGCTCGACTGCGCGATTATTTCAGTGCCGGCGCCGGCCGTGCCAGCGGCGGTGGAGGCGTGCGCCGAGAAGCGCGTGCCGCTGGCGGTCATTTTCAGTTCCGGTTTCGCCGAATACAGCGAAGAGGGCCGCCATGCCCAGGAGCGTATCGCCCAGGTCGCGCGCTCAAGCGGCATGCGGCTTCTCGGTCCGAATACCATGGGCGCTCTCAGTATCGACGGCGCGTTTAGCGCGACTTTCACCTCGATCAGCCAGAGCGGCGCCGGCGCAAGCTGGCCGCGGCGCGGCAACGTCAGCGTCGTGAGCCAGAGCGGCGCGGTCGGCACGCAGATCCTCCTGCTGTTGCGCGAGCGCGGCCTCGGTGTGGCGAAATGGATAGCCACGGGAAACCAGTGCGATCTTAACGTCGCCGATTGCATCGAACATCTGGCCAACGACGAAATAACCCGCGTCATCGCCGTCTACCTCGAAGGCAGCGTCGACGGCCAACGCTTGAGGCAGGCCTTCGAAGCAGCGCGCGCGCGCCGAAAACCGGTAGTCATGCTCAAGGTGGGCGAATCGGCGATTGGCGCCGCGGCTGCCGCCTCTCATACGGCGTCGCTGGCCGGCGCCGCAGAGGTGTACCGAGCCG
>JACPFE010000290.1 GCA_016183145.1 Deltaproteobacteria bacterium
AGCGCCTTCATGATATTGTCACCGGTGTCTTGCTCGTTCAAAAAATTCATTCTACACAACCCGCTAACTCATCGTCTCGCATTTTTCCCAGCAAGGGGGATTACGGGTAACGATAAGCATCAGAATGGGCGAGGGTGATCTCGCTTGTCTCCTTCGGAGACATCACGCAACATAGTTCGCCTGAAGCATGGCCTGAGCTTAGCCTATCCTGAGCCTGGTCGAAGGATCGAAGGGGCGAGGGATTTTAATCCCCTTCGGGAGAGACATGAACCGATTGACCGAAGTATGAAGGAGGTTTTTATGCCCGGAGCACTCCAAGACCTGCGCGTGATCGACTTCACCCACGCTCTCAACGGACCTTTCTGCACGATGTTGCTCGGCCATTTGGGCGCGGAGATCATCAAGATCGAGCCGCCGGACGGCGACGGCTTTCGCCGCTCCTGGATGCCGCGCGACGCGAACAAAGACGGTTACGAGTTTCTGTGGGTCAACGTCAATAAAAAGAGCGTCGTGCTGAATCTCAAGAGCGAACGCGGCATCGAGCTGGCGCGCGGTCTGATTGCCCGCGCCGACGTGCTGGTCGAGAACTACCAGAAAGGCACAATGGAACGCTTCGGTCTCGACTACGATTCAGTAAAAAATCTTAACCCGCGGCTCATTTACGCCTGCTCGCGCGGCTACGGCGAATCGGGACCCTACGCGGACTACGGCAACACCGCCCAAAGCAACAACGCCATGACCGGCTGGACGCACACCTCGTGGGGTTACAGCGGCGCGCGGGGTACCAAGGCACTGGGCGTTGGCGACGAGGCTGCCGGCGTCAGCATGGCCGTCGGCATTTTGGCGGCCTTGCACGCGCGCGAGCGCACCGGCGAAGGCCAAAAGATCGTCGTCTCCATGCAGGAGGCGGTGCTCGGTTTTATGATCAGCTCGTTGCACGAGTTTTTCACCGGTAACGACGTCGGCAACTGGCCGACTGAAGTAGCCGACGGCCACTTCACGCTACGTATCCCCGATATGAGCGACGCGGTATGGGTTAACCTCGCGCGTCTCATCGACCATGACGATGTCGCCGAAGATCCCCGCTTCTCCACGACAAGCGCGCGCCGCCAGCACCGCGCCCAACTGGAGGAGCTGATCAAATCATGGGCGCGCAGAAAAACCCGCCAAGAAATCTGGGACGCGCTCCGCGACCTGGACTATTTCGGCGCGCCCGTCCTGTCGACCGCCGAAGTGCTCGAAGACCCGCATATCAAAGCGCGCCACGCGTTCATCGAGCGCGATCATCCGTCCGCCGGCCCCACGACGTTGCTCGCGCCCTGGATTCATCTGTCGAAAACGCCCGCGAGCATCCGCGACGACGCGCCGGCCCTAGGCCAGCACACCGACGAGGTCCTGGGCGGACTCCTGGGTTTGAGCGCGGCCGATCTCAGCGATCTTCGCTCCAAAGGAATCATCAAGTAGCGGCAATCGCGCATCCTCCATCTTCCATCCAAAGTCCCAAACCAGGCCGGCTAGTTCTTCCCGGCAGAGCGAAAAATTTCCGCCAGCCTTCGGCGCATCGCCGCCTCCCCTTCCGGGAAAAAGTCGAACTTTGTGGTGTCGTCGGTGTTTTTTAAAATTCTCCGCCCCTGCTCGTTTTCATGCATCGAGCGCTTTCCGCGAGGATTGTGATGGCCGATTTCTTTTTCTCGTCGAGCTTGGCGTAGTCGTCGTCGCTGAACGCTCCGGCCGCCGCCTGCTTCGCGAGCACCATGTCGACGAGTTTTGCCTGGGAATAAGCGAAGACATAACCGACCGCAGTCGGCGAGCCATGAGGATCGAACCGGCTCTTGTCGGCGAACTTGAATCCCTTTTTGAGCAAAAACGATTTCGCCAGAAAGTGGCCTGAAGTCGAACCGGGATCCTCGAAGACAAAAATCTTGCCTCGCAGGTCTTCCAGGCGGCTTACTTCGCCGTTGTTTTTTGTGAAAATGAAGCTTCGATATTCCGCCATGCCGCTTTTCCATCGTCTCAAGAGCAACTTGGCGGCGCCGTGCATCTCATTGACGAGATAGGTCGGATAGGGGCTCTCCATGTAAAGATCGACCTTCTTCTGCTCAATGAGCCTGGCGAGCTGAAACGCCGAGGGCGCGATCATGACCTTGCCTTCGAAATCCGGCGCGGCAGAGAGTTTTCCCGCAACGTAGCGCACAAAATCTTGAAAATGTCCCTCGATTTGCGCCCGATGAATTTCGGAAACGATTCCTAAAGTGAACGTTTGAGCTTTCGCCCGTTCCGGCGCCTGGGCCGCGCCGTTAGCGGCGAGAACAACCTGAAAGACCAGCGCGGCGAGCGCAGTCAAGACCGGAAGCCGAGTCGGATTTCCTCTCATGATCATATGCACCAAGATCGCAGCATCCTCTGCCAACTGCACCAGAGTCTTATACAAGTGGCGCCACCTTGGCAAGCGGAGACAGCCAAACACGAGACGGGAAGCGCTGGCCAAGGATAGCCTGGAGGGCGACTTGTAGGCTATAATAGTTTATTGGAGTGATAGATATCGATTATAGCTGCGAGGGTGGCGCGCAAAACGTCAATTCCCGCCTTGGATCTTGGGGGAGCCGTGGGGGTCAAGAATTCTCAATTGGTGCCGATTTGCTCTTAACGGGAGGGCGGTCGACGGCAAGGACACCGGGGCGGGGATTCTAGACGCCATTCGCCAGCGCGCATAACCAGGGCATGGGCCAAGAACAATAGTCGCAGCAGAGGTGAATTTGGACGGCACGAAGGTCATCGCCTATTTTTCGATGGAAATCGCGCTGCAAGCGGAAATACCGACCTACAGCGGCGGTCTCGGTGTGCTGGCGGGAGATACGATTCGCGCCGCCGCCGACCTCAGGGTTCCGATGGTCGGCGTCACTCTGGCGCATCGGAAGGGTTATTTTCACCAGACCCTCGACGCCAACGGCTGGCAAAGTGAAACGCCCGAAGAGTGGCTCTTGGAGCGTTTTGTTTCCGAGATGTCAGAGCGCGTTACCGTCGCCATCGACGGGCGAACCGTCCAACTGCGCTGTTGGCGCTTCGAAGTGAGGGGCGAGGGAAACTTCCGTGTTCCGGTCTTTCTCCTCGACAGCGATCTCCCCGGCAACTCCGACTACGACCGAACTCTGACACATTACCTTTACGGCGGCGATCAATACTACCGGCTGTGCCAAGAGATCATCTTGGGCATCGGCGGGATCAGGGTCCTGCGCGCGCTGGGCTACCGCGATATCGAGCGTTTCCATATGAACGAAGGGCACTCGAGCCTGATCTCTCTCGAACTCCTCGACGAGCAGACACGGTGCGCCGGGCGAACGGCGATCACGCGGAAGGACCTCCAAGCGGTGAGAGAGAAGTGCATCTTTACCACCCATACGCCGGTGCCGGCCGGGCATGACAAGTTCCCGCTCGACCTCGTGGCCCGGGTCCTCGGTCGCCAAGACATCCTCGAGCTGCGGGACATCTTTGGTCTCGAGGGCGCGCTGAACATGACACACCTGGCCCTCAATGTAAGCCACTACGTCAACGGCGTGGCGAAAAAACATGGCGAAGTCTCCCGGCTTATGTTCAGCGGCTACAACATCGACGAGATTACCAACGGGGTGCATGGCGCGACCTGGATTTCCGAGCCGTTTCAGGAGCTGTTCGACCGCTACATTCCCGGTTGGAGGCAGGACAATTTCAGTCTGCGCTACGCCCTCAGTATTCCCCGGCGTGAGGTTTGGAAAGCCCACGCGGTAACCAAAACCTTGTTGCTTGCTGAGGTAAAGAAGCGGACCGGAGTGGCTATGAACGTGGATACGCTCACCCTTGGCTTCGCCCGGCGCGCCGCCACCTACAAGCGCGCCGATTTGCTCTTTACCGATCTTGATCGATTAAGAAGGATCGCCCACGGCATCGGCCCGTTCCAAATCGTTTTCGCCGGCAAGGCCCATCCCCAAGACCAAGCGGGGAAAGAAGTCATCCACAGCATCTTTGACGGCATTGCAGCGCTGCGAAACGAAGTGAAGATCGCCTATCTCGAAAACTACGACTTGAACCTGGGAAAACTCCTGACAGCGGGCGTCGATGTCTGGCTCAATACACCTCAGCCGCCGCTGGAAGCTTCCGGGACCAGCGGCATGAAGGCCGCTCTCAACGGCGTCCCCAGCCTGAGCATCCTCGACGGCTGGTGGATCGAAGGCTGCATCGAAGGCATTACCGGCTGGGCCATCGCGAACAAGAACGGCGGAGGCGAGGGCGATGAGCGCGCACGGGACGCCGCTTCGCTCTACAATAAGTTGGAGAAATCCGTCTTACCCCTGTATTTGCAAAACCGCAGCGGCTTCATCGACGTCATGCGCCACGCCATCGCGCTTAACGGTTCTTTTTTCAATACTCACCGCATGCTCCAGCAATACGTCATCAAAGCCTACTTTTAGCACACCGCTGAAAAAACCTCTGCTGCTTCTTTGGGTTCGACCGATTCGGAGGCGTTCGTGCTCCTGCTCGTTTTACGCAGACAAGCGACCAACATGAACAACGAAAACTGCTAGGTTCAAATCGGATTTTCGCCGACGGCCAAATTCTTCGGCGCCATCAACATGTGCAGCAGCAGCACCAACATGCCGTAACCGATGAACATAAAGGTGCCCACCGGCAACGCCGCCTGTTGAAATTCCGAGCCTATTTCTTCATGGAGCGATAGCGTCGGCTGGTACACTTCGACGACGCCGACGATATTGCCCTTGGCATCCGAGATCGGCACGAAGGTGTAACTTAGCTCATGGAGTTGACGCCCGGTGAAATGCTTGGTTTTTTGCCTTCCCATGCCGAACTCGACTTCGCCGTCCAAGGCTCTCCGGACCTGGCGATTTTCCGGGAATCGCTGCCCAGTCAATTCGCCCAGATTGGACCAGAGAACGGTCATGTCGCGATTCCATACTTTGATCCCGGCCAACTGGCGCGACCGGATGGTATCAAAGAACGACTGGAAAACCTGACGTTGCCGGATGAAATCCCCTCCACCAAAGACCGCAGGATCCACCATGGCAGAAACGCGACTCTTTATATAAGCCGCGGTTTCGGCCTTTTTCCTTTCGATCGCCGCAGTTCTGATTTCGCTGTAGCGGCTGTAAAGCCAAAGAGCGACCACGATGAACAATAGGAGCCCGAACCCAAGAACAATGGTTTTATAAGCACCTTCTTTCATCGAGGTCCCATTTCTTCCCTCCCGCCGAAGACTGCCGCTGGCCTCAACCGTCATCTCCTTGCGGGCATGGTCGAGGACTTCATTAAGCGAGCTTACGGTCGGTGAGCAGAATTTGTGCCAATAGATTCTCTTGCCGATCAGCCTGGCCAAGACGAGTATTTTTGTGAAAAATCGGCCCAAACCGGAAGCCGCCGCTTAGCCGGCAGCAAGGAAGGATTTTTCGAAACCGAGCAAAAATGTTCCGCAGTCGCGACCTATGGCCGGGATTTGCCGATACCGGCTTTGGGAAGCCTGCGGACCGTTCTATGCTGCTGAGCTTTAAAGTCGGCGTTGGCCGGAACTCTGACGACGAGTAGCGCTAAGAGAAGATTTCCTGCCCGGACAGCAGTGGAAGCCATGTTAAAGGTAGGGCGTCTCGGGCACAGCGGAAGCCTTTGACTTCGTTTTTCCAATCGGGATGGTAGCGATGGGAGCAGTCGCAGCTGTTGCCCGGCCCGCAAAGGGCCTTGAACGGTTGCCGCTCCATTTCGACTTCCGTCGAGGTCCATTCCCAGATATCGCCGCCCTTCTTGAGCTTCCCCGTTTTACAGGTAGACATCCACTCTTCTACGGTTGGCAGCCGCCGCCCAACCCAGCGGCAGTACGCCACCGCGTCGTGCCAGGTCACCAGCACAACAGGCTCGTTGTCCCTGCCTGCGGCGTAGCGGCCGTTGACCCAATGCTCCGGCGCCGGATGGCGCGTTGCCAGGACAAACTGAAGGTATTCGTGATTGGTTACCTCGCTTGGGTCGAGCGCCGCCGTAGTCAAAACATACAGCGGCAGTAATACGGCCCAGAGATGGCCCTGTCTGCGCCGATCCTCTGATCTCGGACTTTTAACAACCTGTTCCGGGATTTTCATTTTACGGGTACTCTCCACTTTCGGTTCGATTTAAACCGTACGAAGGAGTCGGCAACCTCGTTAAATCGGCCAGCCATGCTGCGACAGATCGATTGGATTGCCGTCGGGATCATGCACCCGGTATTCGGCCTCGCGGTTCGCCGGCCGCTTGTCGATGCCGGTGGCAGCGTTAAGCTCTTTGCATACACCGCGAAGCGCAGCGACATCTTCGACTTCGAAGCCGAAGTGGTACAGGCCGGGCTTCAAGTCCGGTCCATCGATCTTTCGCTCAGGACCGATCGGGATGATGGCGAGGTTGATATGACCGTCGGAGAGATAAGTTGCGGTGCCGATGCCTTGAACGATCTTAAGTCC